>JAYSLK010000376.1:0-4282 GCA_043725585.1 Actinomycetota bacterium | reverse complement strand
GCGTCGCTGGTGAGCGCCGATCGCTGCTCGGGTGTGAGCGCAATGACGAGTGAGCCGAATCTGGCGCCGTCCGGGCCGAGCACCGCGTGCATCATGTTCATTGCCGGCGATCCGATGAAGCCAGCGACGAAGTTGTTGCGAGGCCGGGTGAACAGCTCGCGCGGGGTCGCACACTGCTGGAGCAGCCCGTCCTTGAGCACCGCCACACGATCGCCCATCGTCATCGCCTCCACCTGGTCGTGGGTGACATAGACAGTGGTCACGCCGAGGCGGCGTTGCAGGGCCGCGATCTGGGTGCGCGTCTGTACCCGGAGCTTGGCGTCGAGGTTCGACAGAGGTTCGTCCATGAGGAACACCTTGGGCTGGCGAACAATGGCCCGGCCCATTGCCACTCGCTGACGTTGGCCGCCGGAGAGCTTGGCCGGCTTTCGATCGAGATACTCCTCGAGGTCGAGGAGCTTGGCGGCCTCGTGCACGCGCTCGGCTATCTCTGGCTTGGGGACCTTCTTGATCTTCAGGTGGAAGCCGATGTTCTCGGCGACGGTCATGTGTGGATAGAGCGCGTAGCTCTGGAACACCATTGCGATGTCGCGTGCCCGCGGTGGCAGGAAGGTCACGTCGGTGTCGCCGATGTGGACGTTGCCTCCATCGATCGGTTCGAGACCGGCGAGCATGCGCAAGGTGGTGCTCTTGCCACAGCCCGAAGGACCGACGAGGACGAGGAACTCGCCGTCGGCGATCTCCAGGTTCAGGTGGTCGACCGCTGGCTTCGGTGTGTTCGGGTAGATGCGGCTGGCATCGGTGAAGGTGACGGTGGACATCAGGCCCTCCTGCGGGTGGCGCGAGAGACGTCCGCGGAGACCGCGGCAATGTTGGTGTTGGACGTGCTGTTGGATGAGATCGGTACTGCGCCGGTGGTGCTCGCACCATGGGGGATCGACTGGTCGACGAACTGCGGATCGGCGATCACGAGCTGGCCGACTTCGTCATCGAGGATGTTTCGCGCCGTGATGGCGAGTCCTCGGTCGGTGATCAGTTCGGCAGCCGAACGCAATGGAGCGATCGTGCTGAGTCCGGTGACGTTCCACTTGGTGTGGTCGGCCAGCACGACGAGGTGGCCCGTCGCTTCGATGAAGGCACGGTTCGTTTCGGCCTCCATCAAGTTGGGAGTGGTGAAGCCGGCGCGTTCGCTGATGCCGTGGACACCCATGAACACGATGTCGAGGTGGAGCGCTTGCAGGGTGTGCACGGCCACGGGACCCACGAGGGCATCGGAGGGCGTGCGCACACCGCCCGTGAGGACCACGGTGCGGTCGTGGCGCCGGTGCTGATGGAGCACCTCGGCCACCTGCACCGAGTTGGTGACGACGGTGAGGTCGGCGATGTCGACCAGGTGGTAGGCAAGCTGCCAGGTGGTGGTGCCGGCGGTGATGCCGATCGCACTGCCAGGGCGCACTCGCTCGGCGGCAGCGATCGCGATGGCGTGCTTGTCTGCCATGTTGCGCATCGACTTCGCCTCGAAACCCGGCTCGTCCGTGCTGTGCTCATCGCACAGGGTGGCGCCGCCGTGCACCTTGCGCAGGAGGCCGGCCTCGTCGAGCAGGTCGAGATCGCGCCGCACGGTCATGTCGCTGACTCCGAGCAGGACGGCGAGTTCGCTGACGCGCACCGAACCACGGCGGCGCACTTCGGCGGCGATGACCTCGTGGCGTTGACGAGCGAAGGCACGGGCAGACCCGGGATCGAACACGTTGTCGTTCATCGTGCGAGTCCCCTTTCCGACGCCTGTCCACGGCCGGGCCCGGCCGAACCCGACCGGATCAATGATTCGCACACTGCACGACCATGGACAGAATGTCAACACGAAACGAGGTGATCGAACACGATCGGTGTGCGGAGCGGTGGATCGGTGATCCATCGCCACCACTTTGTGTTCGATAATCGCACATCGCACCTTGACAGCGCCCAGCGGTCATGTCACATTGCGAAGTGAACATACCATTTCCACACCGTTCATCAGGATGTCGTTCGGGAGCGCAGTGAGCGTTCGCAACACGACGGCCGGTGGACATTCCGAACCATATCGGTGTGTTCTGCATCCACGAGGGGGAGCCTTGAAATACGAATCATCACCGAGCCCGTCAGACGTCGGGTTCTCGATCTTCTCGCGTCGCACGCTCCTTGCGGGTGCCGCCGGAATTGCCGGTGCCGCCGCGCTCGCCGCCTGCGGCGACGACGAGACGAGCAGCGGAAGCGACTCCACCGATGGTGGCACCGCGACCACCGCTGCCGCCCCCGCGACCACGGCCGCGCCGAGCGGCGACGCCGTGACCTTCGGTTCGAACTACTCCGACGAGAAGCCGAAGGCAGCGATCGCGGCTGCGATCGCGGCAACGGGCGTGAACGCGACAATCAACACCGTCGACCACAACACGTACCAGGAGAACTTCAACACCTACATCCAGCAGCCCGACGATGTCGTGAGCTGGTTCGCCGGCTATCGCATGCGTGCCTTCGCCAGCAAGGGCGTGGTCGGGGACATCTCCGATGTGTGGGCGAACCTGGGCGATCTCAGCGAGGGCTTCAAGAGCGCCTCGTCGGGCCTCGACGGCAAGCAGTACTTCGTGCCGTTGTACTTCTATCCATGGGCGATCCACTACCGGAAGAGCCTGTTCGAGGAGAAGGGCTACGAGATCCCGACCACGTGGGACGACCTCCTCGCGCTCGCCGAGAAGATGAAGGCCGACGGCCTCATCCCGTTCGCAGCCGCCAACGACGGCGGTTGGCCGCAGATGGGCATGTTCGACATGATCAACCTGCGCACCAACGGCTACGACTTCCACGTGTCGTTGATGGGTGGCCAGGAGAGCTGGACCGACCCGAAGGTCGCCAAGATCTTCGAGAACTGGTCGACGATCCTCGACTACTACCAGCCTGACGTGAACGGTCGCACGTGGCAGGACGCCGCCACTGCGCTCGGTGACAAAGAGGCCGGCATGTACCTGCTCGGCACGTTCGTGACGAGCAACTTCGATGCGGCCACGCAACAGGACATCATCGACGACATCGACTTCTTCGCCTTCCCGGAGATCGACCCGGCCCACGGCCAGGACGCAGTCGAGGCACCGATCGACGGGTTCATGATGGCCAAGTCGCCGAAGAACGAGGCCGGCGCGAAGGCGCTCCTCGGCGCGCTCGGTGGCTCGGCGCCGATCGATGCCTACATCGCGATCGACCCGTCCGTGGTTGCCGCCAACTCCAAGGCCGAGACCGGCGGGTACAACGCTCTGCAGAAGAAGTCGGCCGAGCTCGTAGGCTCGGCGAAGTACATCGCCCAGTTCCTCGACCGCGACACCGATCCCGACTTCGCCTCGCAGGTCGTCGGGAAGGGTCTGTCGGACTTCCTCGCCGACCCGAGCCAGATCGATACGATCCTGGCGACGATCGAAGAGCAGAAGCAGACCTACACCTTCGGATGATCTGCCAGGCTCGAGCGATCGAGCTGGCTCAGGAAAGGACCGGCCCCGATGTCCACCGACCCTTCACAGGTCGCGGTGCGGCCAGCCGAGAGTGAATCGACGGCGCCCCTTGCGGGGCGCCGTCGCCACTTTTCTCAGCTGAGTCGGCTCGACAAACTCGCCCTCGGCGTGATGGTGGGAGTGCCTGCCTTCTTGCACGTGATGCTCGTGTGGATCCCGGCGATCCTGACCGGGATCCTGTCGTTCGCCGCGTGGGACAACCTCCAACCGGTGAGCACGGTCGAGTTCGTCGGGTTCCGGAACTACTGGCAGGTGTTCACGATCTTCGACAACAAGCTGTTCCCGGCGCTGTTCAACAACTTCGTACTTGTGTTCTGGCTGTTCTTCTGTTCGGCCATCGGCATCGGGTTCGCCTACCTGCTCGACAAGAACGTGAAAGGGACGAGCTTCTACCAGAGCGTCTACTACTTCCCGGTCGTGCTGTCGGTCGCCGTCGTCGGGTTCATCTGGAAAGCGGTCATGTTCAACCGTGACAGCGGACTGTTGAACATCGTCTGGCCGGGAGGCCCGATCGACTTCGTCGGCGATCAGAGCAAGATCTTCTCGATCGACCTACCGTTGCTCGATTTCCCGCTCGGGCTGTCGAAGAACTTCGCTGCCCTGTTGCTCGCCATGGCGTGGCGTCACATCGGGTACATCATGGTGCTCTATCTCGCTGGTCTGAAGAGCTTCGACCCTTCGCTGCGAGAGGCGGCGTCGATCGATGGCTGCAACGAATGGCAGTCGTTCCGCCAGGTGATCTT
>JAYSLK010000375.1:0-4907 GCA_043725585.1 Actinomycetota bacterium | reverse complement strand
GCCGTGTGGGCGTCGTTCGCGGTCGTGATCTTGCTCGCCGATCGTGCAGCGCAGCGCCCGACGCAGCTCGTTGCCAGCACCGAGTGACATCTCAGGGTTTCGAGCCGCGTCGGCGCCGTAGCGCGCCGCTGCGGCTGATCGCTTCGCCGTGGACGTGGGCCGTACTACTGCTTGCCGTGAGCATCGCCTGGGGCATCAACCTCCAGACCGAGCGGCCATACATCTTCCTCGGCGCTGCTCCACTCGTGGGCCAAGACCCGCAACACGGCTGGCAGTGGCGGTTTTCGTGGTCGTTGGTTGCTGCGGCTGCGGTGGGAGCAGTGGTCGCGGTCGCCACCTGGCGCGGCTGGTGGTGGCGGTGGACGACGCGAACGATCATCCCCGTCGTCGGCATCAGCGCCGCAGTGTTCGCAGTGCTGCTCGCACTCACCGACGGGCGGGAGGGGCTGCTGTACGGAGCGGTCCATCGCACGGAGTACCTGGCCAATCTGGAGATCATGCCGTCGGCAGGTGAGTTCGTGCGTCGCTTCGTCGACGACATCGATCGCTACTCGGTGCACATCCGCGGCCACCCGCCGGGCTTCGTGGTGTTGCTGGCGGCGATGGATGCCGTCGGTCTGCGAGGCGGGTGGCCCGTGGTCGGCCTGTCGATCCTGGGAACGGCGCTCGCCCCTGCGGGTGTGCTGGTATCGGTGTGGGCGGTCGCCGGCCTCGACTGGGTGAGGCGCGCTGCCCCACTGTTGATCGTCGCTCCGTATGCGTTGTGGATGATCACGTCTGCCGACGCCTTCTACAGCGCGGTCGGAGCGTGGGGGGTGGCCACCTGTGTGCTCGGTCTTCGTTCATCGGGTTGGCGCGCTGCGGCATGGGGAGCCACGAGCGGTCTCCTGCTCGGGAGCCTGTTGTTCTTCACGTACGGAGGGGCGACGTTCGTGCTCGTGCCGCTCACGCCGGCGATCATCGCGATCTGGCGACGCCGGCCGGGGGCAGTGCCAACGGCCGCGGCTGCGGTCGCCGCAGCAGGCGCCGTCACCGCTGCGTGGGCAGTCGCGGGTTTCTGGTGGTTCGAAGGCGCAGCCGAGACCAAGCTGCAGTACTGGGCGGGCACCGCACAGTTCCGGCCGTTGGCATACTTCGCGTTGGCCAACCTGGCCGCATCGTTGATCGCGATCGGTCCAGCCGGCTTTGGTGGCCTCGTGCGGCTCTGGACCCAGCGCCGCCGGCCCCCGGCGATCGCGATGCTGGCGTGCGGAGCGCTACTCGCGCTGATGGCGTCACACCTGTCTCAGTACTCTCGAGCCGAAGTCGAACGGATCTGGTTGCTCTTCTTCCCCTGGCTCGCGCTCGCAGGTGCAACGTTGATCGATCGCCCCGATGCGGGACCTGCCGTGCGCCGTCGGGCGACGATCAGCGTCGGCGTGCAGGTGGCGCTCGCCGTGGTCCTGCAGGCTGCGCTGGTGTCGAAGTGGTGACCTTGGCGTGGTGACTTCCAGAAGATCCGGCTGGTCAGGTGGGGCGAGGCGCGACCACACGCCGCAGCGGCGCGGTCACGAACTCGCGCATCCCCTGGTCGAAGCCGATCGCAGCGCGGAAGCCGAGCAGGTCGGTGGCCCGTTGAGGACTGGCGAACACATGACGGATGTCGCCGAGTCGGTAGCCGCCGACCACACGCGGCGACGGTGCACCGTCGGGGCGAAGTGCCTGTGCCATCTGCAGCACGGTGTGCGGTTCACCGCTGCACACGTTGAGCGGTCCGGACACTCCGTCTGGATGGACGAGCGCCAGCACGTTGGCATGTGCGACGTCGCGCACGTGCACGAAGTCGCGCCGCTGACCGCCATCTTCCAGAACCATCGGCGCGTCGCCGCGTTCGTATGCGCTCCGGAAGATGCTGGCCACACCGGCATAGGGCGTGTCACGAGGCATGCGAGGTCCGTACACGTTGTGATAGCGCAGGGCCGTGACCACGGTGTCGGCATGCTCTCGAACGTAGGCTGCGCACAGGTGCTCCTGCGCGAGCTTGGTCGCGGCGTACACGTTGCGCGGATCGAGCCAATGGTCCTCCGGCACCACTTCGGGTACGACCTGGGCGCCGCACGTCGGGCACGGCGGTTCGTAGCGACCGCTGTCCAGATCGGCCAGCCGCCGCGGGCCAGGGCGAACCACACCATGATCGGCACATCGATATCGACCCTCGCCGTACACCACCATGCTCGACGCGAGGACGACGCGTCCCCGGAAACCGATGCTGTGCATCGCCCGCAACAGCACCGCCGTGCCGAGATCGTTGCGCGACACGTAGTTGTCCACATCGGCGAAGTCGACGCCCAGCCCCACCTTCGATGCCTGGTGACACACCGCGTCCACGCCGTGAAGCACGTCATCCCACGTGGAGACATCGCGGATGTCGCGCCACACGTACGATGCCGACGGGTTCAAGCCCTCGGGCACGCCCGCGTGCGCTGCCGGGTCGAGATCGTCGACGACCACCACCTCGTGGCCAGCGTCGACCAACTCGTCCACGACGTGCGAACCGATGAACCCCGCTCCCCCCGTGACCAACACCTTCATTGCCACACCTCCCCGATCACCGCTGTCCGTTCGATCACCGCTGTCCGTCCGATCAGCATGCCCAGCCGACGTTCGACCATGCGTGCCGACCTGACCCTCCGGAGACCGACGTGCCCGACGTGATCCTGCCCGCCCTCGACGAAGCCGCTGGGATCGCATGGGTGCTCGATCGCATGCCCACGGGCTTCCGTCCGATCGTCGTCGACAACGGCTCCACCGACGCGACGGCCGAGTTGGCGGCCAGAGCTGGCGCCACCGTGGTGCGCGAACCGGTGCGCGGATTCGGTTCCGCGTGCTGGGCCGGCCTGCAGGCGGCCACCGACGACGTCGTGTGCTTCATGGACTGCGACGCATCGCTCGACCCGATCGCACTCCCCCATCTCGTCGCGTTCCTGGAGCGAGGCGACGCCGATCTGGTGATCGGTGAGCGCATCGCCGCCCGCGGCACGTGGCCCGCGCATGCCCGCCTGGCGAACCGCGCACTTGCGTTCGAGGTTCGCCGCCGAACCCACGTGGCGCTCGGCGACCTGGGGCCGATGCGCGTGGCTCGCCGCGACGGCCTGCTCGCACTCGGACTGCGTGACCGGCGATCCGGATGGCCGCTCGAGATGGTGCTGCGGGCGTCGCAAGCCGGATGGAGCATTCGCGGCGTTCCGATCGCGTATCACGAGCGTGCCGGGCGATCGAAGGTCACGGGTACTGTTCGCGGCACCGTTCGCGCCGTGAAGGACATGAGCCGCATCCTTCGCGATGAACCATCCACGTACTGGTGACCCGAGCCGATCCCCATGCACGTCACCGTGATCGCCAAGGAACCTCGACCGGGTATCGTCAAGACCCGCCTGTGCCCGCCGTGCACGCCGGACGAAGCTGCCGCCCTCGCCGCAGCAGCGCTGCAGGACACCCTCGACGCGATCGACCGGCTCGCCGTCGCCTCGGACGAGACCTCTGACCAGATCGAACGAGTGCTGCTGTTCGACGGCGATGCCAGCGCCTGGGCCCGACCTGGATGGCAGGTGGTCGCTCAACGAGGTAACGGTCTGGCCGCGCGGCTGGCGAACGGCTTCGACGACCTCGGTCCCGGTGCCATCGTCGGCATGGAGACACCCCATGCCGTGTCGTCGTTGGATGCCTCCCTCGATGCGATCCGTTCGGGGCGAGACGCAATCGGCCTCGCCAACGATGGCGGGTACTGGGCCATCGCACTCGGCGCGGTGGATCGGCGGGTGTTCGACGGGGTGCCGATGAGCGCGTCGCACACCGGGCTCACCCAACTGCGCGCGCTGCATGCCCACGGTCGTTCCGTGCACCGCCTGCCCCTCGCCCGAGATCTCGACACCTATGACGACGTCGTGGATGCAGCGCGACGCGGCGCCAGCGCCCCATGCCTGCATGTGACGGCACGGGGTGTGATCGAGAGCGTTCGCGCCAGGACCGGCACACCCGTCGGCCTTCGAGTTGATCCTGGCTGAGGTGATCCTGGCTGAGGTGATCCTGATGGAGCCGACCGGCTCCGACGAGATCATGCTCAACGAATGCCGAGGTTGGCGTCGTGGCCGTCGGGCATTCCCTTCAACAGGCCGAGCAGTGCATTGGCCGGCACCGACAGCGGCAGGACCGTGCGGGTGAGCAGCAGGTCGGTGTCGAGCCGACCCGAGCGCACCGTCGGACCGAAGCTGCCCCAGAACGCGCCGTCGGCGGTGATCGTCAACTCGCTCGGAATGTCCTGGGCGCGAGCGGTCACGCCGATGCTCAGTTCGTCCGCGCGACCACGGCGAACGATCGGCCGCACGAGGTGATCCTCCGGCGCGACACCGAGGCCAGCGACCAGTTCTCGGAGCGGATCGAGTGCCGGATCGTCGAGATCACCGGCGGTGGTGGTGGCGATCCTGATGCGAACGCCGCGGGCGACCAGTTTCGGCACGGCCTCGACGACCTTGGTGAAGTTGTCGGGGCCGCGGGCCATGTCGTTCACGTCGGGAAGGTGCGAATCGAGGGAGATCTGCACCGCGATATCGGGATGGGCCAGCAGCGCGGCTCGTTCGATTCGTTCACCACTGAACAGGGTCGCGTTGGTGAGCACCACGATCGGCAGAAGAGACGCCATCTCCAACACGGTCTCGGGCAACCACGGCAGCAGAAACGGCTCTCCGCCGGTGACGCCCAACGCGGTGAAGCCGAGCTCTTTGGCCTGAGCGGCGACCGCGAGCATCGTGGCCGGTTCGAGCTGTCGGCGATCGCTGCGTGGTGACGATTCGGTGAGGCAGTACGAACAGGCGAGGTTGCAGTGGTAGTTCGTGTACATCCACACCCGGCCGGGCAGCGTGCCGTCGGCG
>JAYSLK010000374.1:0-2368 GCA_043725585.1 Actinomycetota bacterium | reverse complement strand
TGTCGAGGTCGCCGTTCATGACCGCGCCGACGAAGGCGGTCGCGATCGCCAGTTGCTCGCGTGGGGCAGTGCGGGCCGACGGCGTCGGGACAACTCGGCCGTTCCCGGTGCTACGCAGGTCATCGTTGTCCGGGGCGATGGCATCGGCGCCGGTCTCACGCGTTCCGGTCTCGTGGTCGCTGCTGAGCTTGCGGCGAGCACGGACCGCGAGTTGTCTCGTGGCGTCGTGCGATCTGCCCACCATGTCCGACGCCGTGATCAACGATTCACCGAACACATCCACGAGCAACACCACCAATCGCTCGTCCGGGGAAAGCCGTTCGAGCAGGACGAGGAACGCCGTCGTCAGCGAGTCGGCGAGCTCTGCCCGAGCCGCCGGGTCGGCGGTGGCCGCTCGATCGCCGGTCAACACCGGCCGGAGGAGCGGCTCCGGGAGCCAGGGGCCGACGTAGTCGATCTGTGCGCGGCGTCGAGCGCGAAGCCGGTCGAGCCCGAGCCGGCTGACGACCGTGGTGAGCCAGGCAGACGGCCGTTCGATCGATCCGATGTCGACTCTGCTCCAGCGGATCCAGGCTTCCTGCACCACGTCCTCGGCGTCGGTGAGCGAGCCGAGCAGGCGGTAGCCGAGGCCGACGAGCCGAGGTCGCTCTCGCTCGAACACCACCACGTGCTGGTCCAGCTCGATCATGCGGTGATGCTCGCGCGCCGGCGTGCCGCCATCAGCGCAGCCGCGACCCCGCTGGCCGCGGCGGCATCGGCGAGCAGACCCTCGGCGCCCACCCAGTCACCCGCCAGGTACACGCCGGGTCGGTCGAGCGCATCCACTGCTGGCCGACCTGCAAGGCCTCCTCCGAGCGCAGTCGGTGCACCGTGCGTCACCACCACGCGGTGCAGATAGCGCTCGTGGACCACATCCGTGGCCGTGATGCCGGCGTGGAGGGCGAAGGCACGCAGCTCGGCCCGGCCGTCCACCCGGCCGTCCGACGAGTCATCGACGGGGACATCGACGGGGACATCGACGGGGACATCGACTCCCGTTGTCGGGGGGTGGTAGCGCATGATCGACACGAGCCCGCATCCCGAGGGTGCAAGCCGTGCCGCAGGGGCGTGCGCAGACATGTACAGAGGGGCATCCAGAGCGAAGGCGAGGGCTGGTCGCTCGTGGCGGAGGGCGAGGTCGACCACGGTTGCCGTCACCGGTGACGTGATCCGGTCGGCACCACGGACCGCCGCTCCCGTGAGCCGTTGAGCGACGAGGGGCCCACCCGTCGCGAGCACGACCGAGGTGGCGCGCACCGCACCACTGTCGGTATCGACCACCACCGGCTCGTCGCCGCCACTCGCCTCGATCATCCGCACGGTCACACCCGTGCGCACCTCTCCTCCCGCTGCTTCGAGGGAGCGCGCCATCGATGCGATCATCGATGCCCAACCGCCATCGAGGTACACGACACCGGGCCCGAGCGCCATCCGCATCTGGGCGATCGCCGCTCCGGCATCGAGGACCTCGGGCGCGTCGGTGTAGGTGCTGACCCGCACGAACATCTCGATGAACTCACGCACCCGATCGCTCGCCCCGCCGGCGATCTCGGAGACCGACCGGCCGACCCAGCGGGTGGGGTCGGCACGTTGCACCCGAGCCAGAACGGTGAGCAGGCGAAGGCGGTCTGTTCGTCCGAGCAGTCCCGTGCGCAGAAGTTCGAACGGGCGCGCCGGAAGTGGAGACGCGCACCCGCCGCGGATCGCGAGTGCCCCGCCAGCGGGAGGTGTGCCGCCCGAGATCGGAACGCGATGCCGGGCCAAGAGCGCGGCGAGCGCCCCGGTTCGGTACAGCGCATGCGGGCCGACGTTGTGCAAGAAGCCGCTGTGGTCGGTGGTGCGGGCCCGCCCACCGAGCGGATGAGCATCGAGGACGAGCACACGGCACCCCGTCGAGGTCGAGGACAGCGCGGCAGACAGGCCGGCAATGCCGGCGCCCACGACCACCAGGTCGTACGGACGGGATGGGTCGCTCGCGACGGCGACGGGGTCAGGGGCACGGGAATCGATCATGGTGGAACCTCCACCATGTCGACGTTCGGCACGCCGACCGTGTGACACCCCTGGCAGTGCTGTCGTGGCCGGTCGACAGCCGGTCGGAGTCGCAACCGGTCAGGCTGCGCTCTTCTCGAGCACGTGCACGCCACATGCGGAACCAAGGCCGATCACGTGGGCGAGCCCGACCTTGGCGCCCTCGATCTGACGCGGGCCCGCCTCGCCGCGCAGATGGTGGCACACCTCCCACACGTTGGCGATGCCGGTGGCCGAGATGGGATGACCCTTGCTCTGCAGGCCGCCCGACACGTTCACGGGTGTGCTGCCGTCTCGC
>JAYSLK010000373.1:0-1979 GCA_043725585.1 Actinomycetota bacterium | reverse complement strand
CGTCGAGGTCTCGGCGACGCCTCGCTCGTGGAACAGCGCCTCCGCCGCGTCGAGGATCATGTCGAGCGACTTCGCCGACCGTGCCTGTCGGGGCGAGGTTCGCGTCGGCAGGTTCGGCATCGTGAGGACAGTAGTCGGCCACCACGATCAGCTGGGCCGAACCACCATGCCCGACCCTGTGCCCCGACCCTGGGCCCCCACCTGGTGCGGGTTGCGTCTGAGTGCCTGAACGA
This sequence comes from Actinomycetota bacterium, assembly GCA_043725585.1. Lineage (GTDB taxonomy): Bacteria > Actinomycetota > Acidimicrobiia > Acidimicrobiales > Ilumatobacteraceae > VFMC01. The sequence continues at coordinate 1,746 of JAYSLK010000373.1, read as the reverse complement.
ACGCTCGGTGCGCTTCAAGCCCAGGTCAAGCGGCCTCGCCACCCGAAACTGGGCAACCACGCAGAGTGAAACGTTGCCACGCAACGTGAGATGTGTGCTAGGGTGCTCAGATCAAGCACGAGACCACGACATGTCCGGCGGGACGAACCAGAGGATGGGGCACCAGATGAACATCGATGAGCTGCAGAGCGGGCGGATCGTTCAAGGCGACCGGGTCGACTCGACGATCACCCGCGAGCGAGTGCGCCAGAGGCGGCTGTGGGGGTTGCTCGCGGTGCTTGCGGTCCCGTTCGGGTGGTTCTGGTATCGCCACGTCACCAACAACCCGATCGAGCTCGGCATACCGGGCTGGATCACCGACGATCCCACCACCACCGTGATGCTCGGCCTCATGCTGGTGCTGGCGTGCTTGATCCTCATCCCGTTCCTCGGCGCTGGGCATTCACCCCACGTCCTGCTCCGTCCGAGCGACTCCAACGTGCGCCTCGACGATGTCGTCGGCGCCGAGGCGACCCGCCGGGAAGCGATCGACACGCTGAACCTGTTCCTCGCCCACGAGACGTTCGCGTCGGAGATGGGCGGCTCGCCGCGTCGCGGCGTGTTGTTCGAGGGCCCTCCCGGGACCGGCAAGACCTACTTGGCCAAGGCGCTCGCCGCCGAGGCCGGCGTCCCGTTCCTCTTCGTCTCGGCCAGCGCCTTCCAGTCGATGTACTACGGCCAGACCAACCGCAAGATCCGCACGTTCTTCAAAGCGCTGCGCAAGGCTGCCCGCGCCGAGGGTGGAGCCATCGGCTACATCGAGGAGTTCGACGCGATCGGCGGTGCCCGCAGTGGGATGAACTCTGGCTCGATGCGCGAGGGCATCGTGGGCGTGGTGAACGAACTGCTCGTCCAGATGCAGAGCTTCGACATGCCGACCGCCAAGGACAAGATCAAGAGCATGTTCGTGGACGGCATCAACGTGTTCCTGCCGACCGAGCGGGCGCTCCCCCGACCCAAGCCGACGCCGGCGAACATCTTGATCGTCGCCGCCACCAACCGCGCCGCCGATCTCGACCCGGCGCTGCTCCGCCCCGGCCGCTTCGACCGGGTGATCCACTTCGATCTGCCGCCTCGCGCCGACCGCGTCGAGATCGCCAAGTACTACCTCGACAAGAAAGCCCACACCAACGACGTGAGCGAGTTCGCGGTGGCCGACATGACACCGGGCTACAGCCCGGTCAAGATCGAACGCCTGCTCGACGAGGGCCTGATCGTGGCACTTCGCCACGGTCGCACCCGCATGAACCTGCGCGACATCGTCGAAGCCCAACTCACCACCGACATCGGGCTGTCGCACCCGGTGGGCTACAACCCCGAAGAGCGCCGTCGCGTGGCCGTCCACGAAGCCGGCCACGCCCTGACTGCCGTGCTCGTCGGTCGCGATGTGCGGATCGCATCGATCCTGCGTCGTGCCGGGTCGCTCGGTCTCGTCTCGCACGTCGACGCAGAAGAGCGTCATCTGAAGACACCGAGCGAAGCGGCCGACCTGATCGCGGTCGCCCTCGCCGGCCGTGCGGCGGAGATCCAGGAGTTCGGTGAGGCATCCAGCGGCATCGCAGGCGACCTGGCCGCTGCCACCACGTTGGCGTCGCAGATGGTGGGCCAGATGGGAGCGATCGACACGCTGATCAGCCTCGAAGCGGCGGCCTCACCGATGGGCGGCAACCTGGTGTCGAAGGTGCTGAGCGATGGGCCGTCGCGCGA
>JAYSLK010000372.1:0-6429 GCA_043725585.1 Actinomycetota bacterium | reverse complement strand
TCGGTCGCGAGGCCGTAGAGCTCGGCCTCCGACGTCGGCGAGTCGCTGAACACACCTCCCAACCGATCGAGCAGGCCCCGGTCCCGGTTCATGACATGGCTCGCTTCCACATCGATCGACGGCTCCGACAGCCGGATCGGCCCGAGCGTGACCCGCACGGAGTTGGTCGCCTCGTCGACCAGGAACGACGCCTCCGTCAGGGAACCGAAGTCGACGATCGCGTCGACGGTGCCCACCGCCACGAACTGGACGCGTTCGCCGGCAAGGAACGACGGCACCCACTTCACGTCCTGCTCGACGTCGACGGTCACCTCGAACTGGCCTTGCGCGGCGTGGAACTCGGCGAGGTCGCGCAACTCGAGCAACACCGGCGGCGGAGTCCGGTCGACTTCGGTGGTCGAGAACGGGTTGTCGAGCAGCCTGTAGCCGACGACGACGGCGATGGTCACTGCGGCGACCACCACGACAAGGCCGACAACGGCAGCGAGGCCTGTGCCGAACGCCGAGCGGACGGGCGTGGGGCGGGGGTTCTTCATCAACATGTGAGCGGTCCTCCTGGAACCAGCCGGCAGGACCGGCACCGTCTGAATGTTTCGTAGGTGGATCGGCGGGTCAGAGACGTCCTGAACAGCCGACGGTTCCGTGGCGAGACCAAGGACTGACGTGCGACGAGGCAGAATGGTCGCGTGGTTCTTCCCGGATCTCCACCTCCAGATGCCGCCGGCTGGCCGTTGTCGGGTTCGTCGACACGGGGGCGCCTGCTCGTTGCCACGCCGCCGCTCGAGGACCCGAACTTCGATCGCACGGTGGTGTACATGCTCGAGCACACCGAGTCGGGCGCGGTCGGCGTCGTTCTGAATCGCGCCCCCGAGGATGCGGCGCTGCTCGCCGACGCGTTCGACCTCTCCGATCTCGACGCCTGGCAGGATCGACTGTCGCCGCCCGCTCGCATCTTCTCGGGAGGTCCCGTGGGCGATGACGCTCTGATCGCCGTCGCCGAGGGAACGGGTCGCAACAGTGACGCGTGGGGGGAGATCAGCGACTCGCTCGGCACGGTCGACCTGTCTCTCGCCCCGGCCGACGTCGCCGACCGCATCGATCGAGTGCGGATCTTCCGTGGATATGCCGGCTGGGCACCAGGCCAGCTCGAAGACGAGCTGCGTGCCGGAGCCTGGATGGTGTTCGATGCCCGTGACGACGATCTCTTCACCGATCGTCCAGACGACCTGTGGCGGGTCGTCGTCCGCCGACAGGGTGGTCCGCTGACCTGGATCGCCGACGCGCCCGACGACATCTCCGCCAACTGAAATCAGCTCCGCGTCCCTCGCCGGGGCACCGCAGGCGCCGGCCTGTGCCGATCAGCCGCGCAGCACGGCGCCCATCTTCGACACGGTCGCCACCACCTTGTCCCGAACGCCGGCGACATCGGCCTCGGTGAGGGTGCGATCCGGAGCCTGCAGCCGCAGTCGGTAGGCAAGGCTTCGCGATCCTGCCTGGATGCCCGCGCCCCGGAAGACGTCGAACAAGGCGAGGCCGACCAGCAACCCGGCGCACGCCTGGCGAATCCCCTTGTCGAGCTTCTCGGCTGCGACGGTCTCGGCCACGACGAAGGCCAGGTCGAGGTCGGTGCTCGGGAACCTGCTGGTGGCCTTCCATTGGATGACCTTCGGTTCCGTCGCGAGCACTCGCGACAGGTCGAGCTCCAGCCAGCCCACCCGCTCGTCGACTCCGAACGCCTCGCAGACGTCGGGATGGATCTCACCCACGACACCCACCACGTCCTTGCCGACCGACAACGTCGCGGAGCGCGTGGGGTGCATGCCTGCGGGAACTGTCGACTGATCGACACGGGCACCGACGCCCATCGCCTTGGCCAGCTCTCGCCAGATCGCCATCGCCTCGCGTGCATCGCTGCCGGCGAGCGCGACCGCGAGTCCCTCGTACTCCGGCGGGAGTTCGGTGCTTCGATCGCCCGCTGGGTACACATGGCCGATCTCGAACAGGCGCACGCCCGGTCGACGGTGCGACTCGTTGAATCCGACCGCATGCAGCATGCCGACCCGCATGGTGGGCCGGAGCACGTCCTCGTCGGTCTGGAGCGGGTTGGTGATGCGGATCGCATCCGCCGGCAGCTGCGCCCGAGCAAGGTCGTCGTCGCGGAGGAACGTCGCGGTGATGGCCTCGCTCAGGCCGATGCCCAACAGCACCTCGCGGATCTGGCGGCGGCGCGCCTGCACCGGACTGAGACGGCCGTGCATGGTCGAATTCGGCACTGCCTTCCCGATCGTGTCGTAGCCGTAGTGCCGGGCGACCTCTTCGATCACGTCGATCTCATCGCTGCTGTCGGTGCGCCACGTCGGCAGCGTGACGGTGAGCACCTCTCCGTACTCGCTCACCGTGACATCGGTCGTGTGATAGCCGATCGGTGCGATCAGTGAACCGACGGCTGCTCCGTCGAGCGAGGTGCCCAGTATCCGATTGACCTGACGCACCCGGACCTGTGTGGTTCGCTCGGCAGGGGCGATGGCATCGCTCCGTGCGTCGACCGCGCCGGCATGCACGACGAGGTCGGGGCAGGTGAGCTGCAGCAGTTCGACGAAGCGAGCCTGAGCGCGCTCGGGGCCATAGGGATCGACACCGCGCTCGAACCGCCCCGACGCCTCGGATCGCAGTCCCATGCGGTTCATGCTGCGCGTGATCCCTGTCTGTTCGAACGCAGCGATCTCGAGTGCGACCGTCGTGGTGTCAGCGGTGATCTCGCTGTCGAGTCCGCCCATCACCCCGGCGAGCCCGATCGGCACGTCGTTCCCATCACAGATCAGCAGGTCGTCCGGGGTGAACGTGCGCACGACCCCGTCGAGGGTGGTCAGCGCCTCACCATCGACAGCCAGGCGAACACGGAACCCGTGCCCGCCGAGAGCGTCGAGGTCGTAGCCGTGGTTCGGCTGGTTCAGCTCGAGCATCACGTAGTTGCTCACGTCGACGACGTTGTTGATCGAGCGCATCCCCGCTGCACCCAACCGACGGGCGATCCAGTCGGGCGACGCGCCGATGCGCACGCCCGACAGCACCAGGGTGGTGAAGCGATGGCATCGATCGCCGGCAACGAGGTCGACCGAGGCAGAACGAACGGGACCGGTTGCCTCGACGGAGGAGGGCACCGGAGCGAGCGTCAGACCGAGTTGCGCGGCGACATCGCGCGCTGCGCCGAGATGGCCCCAGCAGTCGGGGCGATTGCGCGTGAGGTCGACATCGAACACGACCTCGGTCTCGAGCCCGAGCGCCTCGCCATACGGCACACCGAGGGCCGTACCGGCGGGCAGGATGAAGATGCCGGAATGGTCGCTGCCGAGCCCGAGTTCGCTGGCCGAGCACAACATGCCCTGGCTGTCGATGCCGAGGATCGGCCGTGGCTCGATCGCCCGGCCATCGGGCATGACGGTGCCGGGGGTTGCGAGGGGAATCACGTCGCCGGGTGCCATGTTGAACGCTCCGCACCACACATGACGTTCGATACCGTCGCCGGCATCGACCCACACGCGGTGCACCTTGGCCGCATCAGGATGGCGTTCGGTCTTCACGACGCGTGCGGTGATGACGCCCGCGACGGTCGTCCCCACGGTGAGCACCTCTTCCACCTGCAGACCGAGGGCCGTCATGCGTGCCGCGAGCGGGGTCGGATCGGCGCCGGTCGGTGCGAGGCCGGGCGCAAGGTCGTCGAGCCACGAGAGGACGTACTTCATGACGGGTTTCCTTCGATGTCCATGATCAGAACTGCTCGATGAAGCGGATGTCGTTGCTGTACATGTCGCGGATGTCGTCGATGCCGTGGCGCTCGCGAGCCATCCGATCGATCCCGAACCCGAACGCGAACCCGCTCCACTGCTCGGGATCGAGGCCGCACGCCAGCAGCACGTTGGGATGCACCATGCCACAGCCGCCCAGCTCGATCCACGTGCCATCGGGACGCTGGATGTCGAACTCGGCCGAGGGCTCGGTGAACGGGAAGTAGTTCGGCCGCAACCGGCTGGTGAATGCACCGCCGAAGAACGCCTTGGTGAACGCATCGATCGTGCCGGCGAGATGAGCCATCGTGATGCCGCGGTCGATCACCAGACCCTCGATCTGGTGGAACACCGGCATGTGCGTGGCATCGGGCGTGTCGCGACGGAACACCCGGCCGGGCATCACCATGTAGATCGGCGGTTCGATCGTCTGCATCACCCGGATCTGGACGGGCGACGTGTGCGTGCGCAGGAGCACCGTGCCCTCGTCGGCGAGCGGTCCGCTGTAGTCGGTGAAGAGCGTGTCGAACCCACTGCGCGCCGGGTGGCTGCGAGGCATGTTCAGCGCCTCGAAGTTGTAGAAGTCGGTCTCCACCTCCGGGCCTTCGGCCATCTGGAAGCCGAGCCCGATGAACACGTCCTCGAGTCGCTGCCACGCCTGCGTCACCAGGTGAGCGTGCCCGCGGCGCGGTTCGGTCAGCTCCTCGGTGAGATCGATCCGCTCGAGTCCGAGTTGCACCTGTCGCTCCGCACGCGCGAGCTCCGCACGCCGTGCGCCGAGCGCTTCGGTCACTGCGTGCGACGCCAGGTTCAGCGACTGTCCGACGACCTTCTTGTCGTCGACGGACGCGAGCGACCCCAGGCGGGTCTTCAACAACGCGAGCGAACCCTTCTTGCCGAGCAGGTCGGCGTCGATCGCCACGATCTCGTCGACCGATCTGGCGGTTCGGATGCGCTCGAGTCCGGCATCACGTGCTGAAGTGACGGCTTCGAGCAGGGGCGCAGACGACGACTGATCAGTGTCCGACATGGACGTTCCTTTCACACCTTGCGGTCCGCCGATTCGATTCGAGCGGACCGACGACGATCACTTTGGCCAACTGGGGATCCCCCGGGCCGCCGGGTCGCGGGCGTCAGGAAGCGACGCGCTCGACCCCGGGCGTGTCCCGGGGGCATCGAAATCGCTGCGTCGCCATGGATCACAGGCTATCGCAGGACTCGTTGACGGGCCACGTCGAATACCAGCACGGTGGTCGCCATGGCGACGTTCAGGCTCTCGGCCCGACCCATGTGAGGGATCGTCAGCCAGTCGTCGACCGGGGCCTCCTCATCGAGACCATGCGTCTCGTTGCCCACCACGATCGCTGTCGGACCGGTGAAGTCGGCCTTGGTGTAGCTGACCCCGCGGTGCGACGATGCTCCCCAACTGCGACGTGTGCCCGTCGACAGCGCCTCACCGAGGGTCACCTCGGTCACGACCGGCACGTGGAACAGTGCACCGGCGGAGGACCTGACCACCTTCGGATTGAACACATCGACCGACCCGGTGGTGAACACGAGGGCATCCGCTCCAGCCGCCTCGGCCGAACGCAACATAGTGCCGGCGTTGCCGGGATCGGCGATGCGATCGCCGATGACCACGAAGTCCGCGACGGTGAGCGCGTCGAGGCTGGTGACCCGCCGCCGTGCCACTCCGAGTGCGACCTGAGGGGTCTCCGTGCTGGCGACCTTCTCCATGACGTTCGGTGCGAGTTCGTACACCGGCACCCCATCGGGGGGCTGGTACGACCACGCTCCCGCAGCCACGAAGACGGCTTCGAGCTCCCACCCGGCGAGGTGAGCCGTGGTGATGAGACCGGGGCCCTCCACCACGAACGCACCTTCCTCCAGACGCGCACTGCGGCGCCCCACGAGGCGCCGCAGTCGCTGAACCTTGGGGTTCGTGAACGTGAGCTGATCGCTCAGACCAGGGCCGCCTTGGCGGCTGCGACCAGCTTGCCGAACGCGTCGATGTCGTGCACGGCCAGATCGGCGAGGATCTTGCGATCGACTTCGATCTCGGCCGCATTCAGACCGGCGATGAAGCGGCTGTAGCTCATGTCGTGGATGCGGCAACCGGCGTTGATTCGCTGGATCCACAAACGACGGAACTCACCCTTCTTCGCGCGTCGGTCGCGGAAGGCGTACTGCCCGCTGCGCATCACCTGTTCGTTGGCGGCGCGGACCGAACGGCTCTTGTTGCCGTAGTAGCCCTTCGCTCGCTCCAGCGTCTGCCGGCGGCTCTTCTTCGCGTTCACCGATCGCTTGACTCGTGCCATCTCTCTCTTCTTTCTCGTCTTCTTCGAGCTCGTGATTCGAGCCCGTGATTCGTCAGTGGTGTTCGTGTGCCGTCACGCCATGGCGGCGGCTGGAAGCTGAGCGGGTGCTCAGCGCTCGCCGAGGAGGCGCTTGATCTTCTTGGCATCGCCGGGGTGAACCGCGACCATGCCATCGAGGCGACGGGTACGGGTGGACGGCTTCTTCTCGAACAGGTGCTGACGGTTCTGCTGCAGACGGCGCAGCTTGCCAGTGCCGGTCTTGCTGAACCGCTTGGCTGCGGTCTTGCTGGTCTTCATCTTGGGCATGGTGATGTCCTTCACGTGGC
>JAYSLK010000371.1:0-2915 GCA_043725585.1 Actinomycetota bacterium | reverse complement strand
GAGCACGATCTCGGCGGCTGGGTAAGCGAGTGTCGTGGCCACCACAGACAGTTTGCCGCCGGTCACATCCAGGGTCGGGCCGAGCACCCAGGCCACCACCAGGGCCGCCACACCCAGCCCACCGACGGCACCGTCGAGCCAGCTGCTCGCAGGGAAGCGGGTTACCCGTGATCTGACCAGGCCGATGATGGCGACGTAGGCCAGGACGTAGAACGTCAGCCACATGGCGTCGGCGGGTGATGGGAAGATGTCCCTGTCTCCGACGACGACGCTGCCGTAGACGTTGCCGCACATGAAGACGACCAAGCCGATGCTCAAGACGCGCCAGGCCATCCGCCCGGTCCAGTTGATCCCGTTCGGCTCAGGTGGCATGCGGGCCAACCAGCAAGAGATCGCCGCCAGAGCGAATGGAACGTCGTACACGACGACATCGAGCCACGGGTTGTACTGGCCGCGATGAGGCCGCCAGAGCACCGAGGCGACGAACGACAGCCAGCTCAGCACCATCCCCCACCGGAGCGCAACGACGTGCCGCGGGCACGGTCGGCGGCAGGCGTCGAACTGCTTGTCCGCTGCACTCGCCGTCGCCTCGTCGTTGGCGAGTGGCCGGATCACGGGGCGAGACTGTCCGGCCGGAGGGGGTCCGGCGCACGGATGTTCCTGGTGGCGTGTGCAAGAGTGCGATAGATGAACCGCGAGGCATTCGACACCGATCTGGCACGCGCCCGCGCGTGGATCGCTGGCGCCTCACGGGTGACCGTGCTCACCGGTGCCGGCATCTCCACCGATTCTGGAATCCCCGACTTCCGCGGGCCAAATGGGCTGTGGACCACGAACCCGTTGGCCGAAAAGGCGTCCATGCTCGAGCACTACCTGAATGATCCCGAGGTCCGGCAGGCAGCGTGGGAGACTCGGTTGACCTCGCCTGCGTGGCGAGCTGAACCGAATGCCGGACATCGAGCACTGGTAGAGCTGGAGCACAACGACCAACTGATCGCCCTCGTCACCCAGAACATCGATGAGCTCCACCAGAAGGCCGGTCACGATCCGGCCAAGGTGATCGAGGTGCACGGCACGATGTGGTGGTCGCGGTGCTGGAGCTGTCAGGACCGGCGTCCCATGCACGTCGCAGTCGAACGGGTGCGTCAGGGCGACCCGGATCCGCACTGCCTCGCGTGTGGCGACGGGATCCTGAAGAGCGACACCATCTCGTTCGGCCAGCCGCTCGAGCCGGCGGTGATCGAGGCCGCATTGCTGGCTGTCGAAGCGTGCGAGGTGCTGCTCGCCGCCGGCTCGTCGTTGTCGGTGTTCCCGGCCGCGAATCTCGTGCCGCGTGCCAAGGCAGCAGGAGCGCGAATCGTGATCGTGAACGGCCAGTCCACGAAGATGGATCGCTTCGCGGACGAGCTGCTCCTTGGCGAGCTGAGCGAGGTGTTGCCTGCGCTCGTCGGCCCCTGACCAGGGGGACGAATACCCGACCGAGTTGGTAGCCTTTCGTTCATGGCTACCTTCCGCGACCTCCTCAACGCAGCGAAGTCCGAGATCACCGAGATCGACACAACCACCGCGGCAGAGCGCATCGCCGCTGGCGCGGTGGTGCTCGACGTGCGTGAGCCCGACGAGTACGACCACGGCGCGCTGCCCGACGCGATCCACATCCCGCGTGGTCACCTCGAGGCTCAGGTGGAGGGCCGTCTGCTCGACAAGAGCGCGCAGGTGGTCGTGTACTGCGCTGGAGGGGTGCGCAGCGCCTTTGCTGCCAAGACCCTGCAGGAGCTCGGGTATGCCGACGTGTTGTCGGTGGCCGGTGGGTTCGGCAAGTGGAAAGACGAGGGCCGCCCGTGGAAGACCCCGGTGGTGCTCACCCCCGATCAGCGCAACCGCTACCAGCGCCACCTGCTGCTGCCCGAGGTGGGCGTGGCCGGCCAGGCGAAGCTGCTCGGCGCGAAGGTGCTCATGCTCGGTGCCGGTGGCCTCGGGTCACCAGCGGCGCTCTATCTCGCTGCGGCGGGCGTGGGCACGATCGGCATCGTCGACATGGACGAGGTCGATGCGTCGAACCTGCAGCGCCAGATCCTGCACAACATGGACCGCATCGGCGACCGCAAGGTCGACTCGGCGAAGAAGACCATCGCCCTGCTCAATCCCGACGTCAACGTGGTCACCTACGACACCCGTCTCGATGCGTCGAACATCATGGACATCATCGATGGCTACGACGTGATCGTCGACGGCGCAGACAACTTCCCGAGTCGCTATCTGCTGAACGACGCGAGCGTGAAGCTGGGCATCCCGGTGGTGCATGGTTCGATCTTCCGGTTCGAGGGCATGGTCAGCGTGTTCCACCCGACCGAGGGCCCCACGTACCGCGACATGGTGCCCGAGCCGCCTCCCGCCGAGCTGGCCCCGAGTTGCGCCGAGGCCGGCGTGCTCGGTGTGCTGCCCGGCATCATCGGCAGCATCCAGGCGCTCGAGGTGATCAAGGTGATCCTCGGTCTCGGCGAGCCGTTGATCGGGCGCATCCTCGCCGTCGACACCACCGAGATGACGTTCCGCACGTTCAAGCTGCAGGCCGACCCATCGAACCCGGTCACCTACGCCAACCGCGACAAGATCGTGATCCAGGACCTCGAGGGCCTCTGCGCCCCCGGCCTCGCCCACTGATCCGTCGGTCGCTCGTCGGTCGCCCGGCAATGCCACCCGCGAGCGACCGCAGCCCGGACCGTTGAGGCTCAGGTGCGGGTGAAGGTGAGGCTGCAGCCTCCGCGATGAGGATCGGCGCGGTGGAGCGACTGCACGTGCACGTCGTCGGAGTGTGCTGTCAGGCCCTCGGCCAGACCGAGGTGGAGCTCGCAGACGGTGTCGGGGTCGATGTCTGCCAGGTCGGCGAACGGGCAGGTGTGAAGGACGAGGTG
>JAYSLK010000370.1:0-4826 GCA_043725585.1 Actinomycetota bacterium | reverse complement strand
ACCCACGATCGGGTTCGTCGTCGCGACGATGGTCTTCCTTGCGTTTCCGCTCGCGGTGCGAATCGGGGAGGCCTTCGGTGGCTGATCCCGTCGCACCGGCTCATCTCGCCCGGGCCCTCGATGCCCGGCGACCAACATCCACCGGCAGTGCCGGTGCAACGACAGAAAGCAACGGCGGCACATGAACCAACTCCTGATCCCGATCTCCGCTCGAACCCATCGCGCCCTCGCCGAGCTCCAACACAAGCTCGGCAGCAAGCTCCGGCGCACCTGGGACGAGCGCGCCGATGAGGCCGGCCTCGATGAAGCGGTGACCAAGATGATCTGGCTTGCGGTTGGCATCGGTGTGGCCGTCGCCGCGACGGCGTTCTTCATCACGGTGTTCAACACCGCCCAGGCGAACGTGCCCGACCCGGTGGCGCCGACACCGTGATTCCCGCCCGGCCGGTGGATGCTCTCGTCACACGCGACCGCGGTGCGGTCGACGTCTCGATCGAGATGCTATTCGGCACCGTGGCCGTGCTGATGGCGCTGCTGCTGGTGTTCGAGACCGCCGCGTTCTGGCATGCGCGCAACGTCTTCGACGACGCGGCCTCCGACGGTGCCCGCATCGCCGCCGCGTATGACGGCAGCTGTGCCGACGGGGTGGAGGTCACCCTGAACGCCATCTCCCGACACGCCGGCTCGTGGGCCCGTGACGTGGAGGTCTCGTGCGTGGATGCACCGTTGGTGGTGGTGACCGTGACCGGTCGCACCCCTGGCGTGGTCGGCGATGCGCTCGGTATGACTGCCACGGTGGCCGAATCTGCGCCGAGGGAGCGATGAGTGGCATCGGCGAACGATCGCGACCGGGGCGTGGTGACACCGGTGGAGATGATGTTCGTCTTGGTATTCCTGCTGCTGTCGGTCGCCTTCCTGGGCTTCCTCGGTCGGCTTCACGCAGCAGGCGTGCAGGTGACGAACACCTCGCAGTCTGCGGCCCGCGCAGCGTCCTTGGCGGGCGACCCCGACGAGGGGCGTCGGCTCGCGCAGGAAACGGTCGTTGCCTCGACCTTGTCGAGCCGGTGCACGACGACACCGACCGCCGAGCTCACGTGGCGGCCGTCGACCGTGGGCAGTTGGCAGGGCGGTTCGGTGACGGTGACGGTGACGTGCGTCGTGGGCAACGGCGAGCTCTCCGGCATCTGGACACCCGGCGTGCGCACCCTTCGTGCGAGCGACACACAACCCATCGACAGGTATCAGCGATGACCGCGGCTGCGCCACCGAACGGCCCGCGCCGCCACCGTCGCGATCGTGGCTCACTGTCGATCATGCTCGTCGTGTTCGTCACTGTCACCCTGGGTGGAGGCGCCCTCGTCGTCGACGGGGGCCGTGCCATGGCTGCACGTCGGCACGCGGCCAACACCGCCGAGGCAGCGGCGCGACGCGCCGTCGCCGAGCAATCGCTGACCCAGGGGTTCGACCCCGACGTGGCGCGCGCTGTCGCACTGGATCATGCGGTGCGATCGGGGGTGGACGCCGGTGACGTGGTCGTCGCCATCCGCACAGGCCCGACTGGTGAGGCCGAGGTGGTGGTGACCATCACCGAACGCCGCCGAGCTGTCTTCCTCGCCCTCGGCGGCGCCGACGAGCTCAGCGTTCGCGCCTCGGGCGCAGCCACGGTCGTTTACGCCACCTGACCCGCCAACACACCTCCGCCCGCTCATCGCAACGCTGCACCCCAACCCGACTCCACCCTCGTCCGACTCCACCCTCGTCCGACTCGCTCCCACGAATCGCTCTCGCCGAAAGGATCGATCCCCGATGCGCCGTTCCTCGGCCGGACTATTGTCCGGCGTCTCCCGCCTCATTGCCGCCGTCACGCTCCTCGGCGTGCTCGTCGTGCTACCGCTGTTGGTGTGGCGCGGCGTCGGTGGCGTCGGCGGCAGCGAATCGGGAGGCATCGACTGGCGGGGCTCGCTCGGATCGGGACGGATCGATGCCGACACGGTGGTGGCACTCGGGTTGATCGTGTTCTCCGCGCTGTGGGTCTGGTTCGCCCTCACGGCAGGAGGCGAGATCGCACGCGTCGTTGCCTGGCATCGGCACCCGACCGCCACGCTGGCGCCCGTGCCACCGTCGCCGAGTGGTGCGATTCGGCGGCTGGTGCGCGCTGCGCTCGTGTCGACCTCCGCGGTGATGGGCGCCGGTCTGGTGAGTCTCACCGGGGTGTCGGGCGCGCGAGCGGCCGCGATGACCCCGGTCGCCGCGGTGTCCCCACCCGCCATGTCATTCGCATGGCCGGCGTCGTTCACCGATGGACACGGCGCGGGCGCATGGACCCCGGCGGCGGTGCGCTCCTCCGGGCGGGACACCCCGTATTCGGTGGCGGTTCGTCTCGGCGATCCGCAGTTGCGCGAACAGATCATCGTGCTGAACCACGGTGCGACGGCCCCGGACGGTTCGTCCTGGACCGGCGGCGTGTTCCCGGCGGGCATGGTCGTCGAGGTGCCCGAGGGTGTGGGCGGGCCGCGGCCGATGACATGGGAGCCGTACGCGGTCGAGGAAGGCGACTCGGTGTACCGCATCGCCGCACACCTCGCCAACGGAGACAACCGCCGAGTCCGCGACCTCGCCGACGCGATCATCGACCGCAACCTCGGTCGGGTGATGCTGGACGGCCGTGTGTTCGATGACCCCTCGTTGATTCGCATCGGGTGGCTGCTCGATGTCCCGGCCGCGTCTGAACCCGCACCGTCCGACCAGGTCGCCCCCGCCGCCGCGACGTGGGACCGGACGCATGTCGTGCGCCCGGGCGAGTCGTACTGGAGCATCGCCGAACAGCACATCGATCCGCCGGCCGACGCTGGCGACGTGGCGCACCTGGCTCGCGACCTGCAAGCCCACAACGCCCCGTTGCTCGGATACAGCCCTGCGGCGATGCTGCATCCCGGTGACCCGGTGGAGCTTCCCGAGCCGTCCTCGGTCGTTGCTCCAGCGATGGTGCCGGTCCCCGTCGCTGTCCCCGTGGACGACCCGTCGGTGGACCACCCGTCGGTGGACCACCCGTCGATGGACAGCACATCGCTCACCGTCGTGGCAGCGAACGACCCGAACCTGTCGGGCGACACCGAGCCGGGAAAAACTCCGCCGGTGCTCGAGCTCCCTCCCCGACCGATCGTTTCCGTCGAGCGCGACATGGTGCCGCCGGTGTCCACCCCCTCCACCGATCGCCCCTCGGTGGGGGTCGCTACCCAGGTCGCTCCCGATGCCGCGGCCGGTGCCGAGGCCGGTGCCGAGGGCCGATCGCCCGTGACGACGAGCCTGGCTGCGGCGGTGCTGTTGTGCGCCGGGGCGCTCGGTCTGGTCGAGTCGCGTCGTCGCCAGCAGCTGCGCCGAGCCGGAACGAACTCGCGCGCGCCGCAACCGACACCGCGTGAGGTGGAGATCGAGCGTCTCGTCCGGTCGCTCGATGCCGCACAGCGGGCGGTGCGCCTCGACCTCGCACTTCGAGTTGCCGGCCATCTCCTGGTGGGCACGGGCGGGTTCGTGTTGGGTGCGATCGTTGCCCACGATGGTGGCGTGACGTTGCTGCTCGACCGGCCAGGCCGGAGCCCGTCGGGACCGTGGAGCCTCGGCGCCGCCGCCGATCGTTGGGAGTTGTCGGCCACGACGCCGAACGAGGAGTTGGCGCCGCTGTCGCGGCTGGCGGGCCAGCCCTGTCCTGCTCTGGTGCACCTCGGTCGTGTCGCCGTCGACACCTGCGAGCCATCCCCCGGCGGTGGCGGCGAACTGTTCCTCGACCTCGAGGCCTTCGGCCTGGTGTGCATCGACGCTGACACCGACGGTTCACACCGCGGTGCCGATGCGATCCTCCGTGCGATCGCTGCTTCGCTGGCCGCCTCGCCCGTAGGTGAGACGCTCCGGTTGATCACTCATGATCTCGACCCTGCGGTGCACCTCGGGAACGACAATGCCGAGAGCGCTCGCGATTTCGACGAGGCCATCGACATGGCCGCGTCGGCGCTCGGCTCGACGCCCACGGCGATCGGGCACCGACGTACCTCGGAGCTCCGGGCACGTGGCATCGGAGGTGAGGCCTGGGAGCCCGTCGTCGTGGTGTCGGCTGCAGACCATCATGAGCCGGCTGCGCTGCGGGAACTGCTCGACGTCACCCGCGGCGGTGGCCGTGG
The DNA here is from genome assembly GCA_043725585.1 of Actinomycetota bacterium. Taxonomy (GTDB): domain Bacteria; phylum Actinomycetota; class Acidimicrobiia; order Acidimicrobiales; family Ilumatobacteraceae; genus VFMC01. Next base: position 651 of record JAYSLK010000370.1, on the reverse strand, counting down.
CCTCGCCGTCGTGTTGCGTCACGCAGTCGACGGTGCGTCGCTCACGGTTAGGGCGACCACCCGGGGCTGGCAGATGGAGCGCCTGGGGCTCACGGTGGTGCCGGTCGGCCTCGACGAGAAGCACGTGATCGACCTCCACGATCTGCTCTCCGCTGCCGCGCAGCCCGTGGACGACGTGGAACTCACTGCTCGCCACGCCACGGTGCTCGCACACCCCGACCTCGCACACCCCGACCTCGCACACCCCGACCCGCTCGCCGACCCGCTCGCCGACCCGTTCACAGAGCCGTTCACAGAGCCGGCATGGTCATTGCTGGTGCGGGTGTTGGGTGGTGTCGACGTGGTCGACCGCGACGGAGCGGCCGTCGCGTTCGAACGCGGGAAGTCGCTCGAACTCGTCGCGTGGCTCAGCCAGCACCGCGACCAAGCGACCCGTGGCGGCGCTCGCGCCGCCCTGTGGGACCTCGACGTACGTGACGCAACGTTCGCCAACGTGGTCAGCGACGCGAGGCGTTCGCTGGGTCGAGCCGTTGCGCCGGCCGAAGGGGACGAGTGGATCGCCCGCACGCTCACCGATCAACTCCCGATGCATCCTCGGGTGGTGACCGATGCCGACCTGTTGCGCTGCCGCCTCGACCACAGCCGTCGGCT
>JAYSLK010000369.1:0-3457 GCA_043725585.1 Actinomycetota bacterium | reverse complement strand
GGCGACCACGTTTCGATCATATGGCCGTGAAGCGCGAGTCGGTGGAAATCACCGCGACCTCAGTCCGTGACGGTCACGTACGCCTTGCGGATCGTCTCGTGCACCACCCAGCGACCGGTCGAGCCCGAGGAGGTGAGGACCATCGCGCCTGGCACCAGCTCGAACGCTTGCGTGCCCCCGTTGGCCCCGTCGACGTGCAGCGTGGCGTGCCCGGACAGCACACAGAAGACCTCCTGGTACCCGTCGCGGCGAAATGGGAACTCGCCCGGCGTGCATTGCCACACGCCCACATCGAGACGATCGTGCTTCCACGTGGACACCGACGACTCGTGCGGCGACCCGGCGATCATCACGGGTCGCGGCGCCGGTTCACCGAGGTCGAGCGTGTGTGCATTGGCGAGGTGCGCGGCGAGGCCTGGCGTGCCCGGTCGGTGGTCGATCACGTACATCTTCCGCACCGTCTGGTGAACGTCCCAGGTGCTGCGCCAACCCCGTGGTGTGGTCCACAGCGTGCCCGGTGCGAGGTCGTACGTCCCGCCCCCAACGGAGTCGCCGTGGGACACGGTGGCGCGGCCCGCCACCATGAACATCGCCTCGTTCTCGTCGCCGGTTGCTCCGGTGAACCTGCCTGGGCTGCACTCCCACACACCGATCTGCAGCTCGCCGTCGAGGACGGGCCAGTCAGCGGTGAGCGCGCGGGTGGGATTCGTCGGATCGACCGGCCCGGTCGGGCGCAACGGCGTATCGAGGATGGACGGCGTGTACATGGTCGCCATCTTGCTCGCTCTCCCCCGCTGCACAGCGACAACGCGGGCACGATCACGCCGTCAAGAACTCGATGATGTCGGGAAGTGCGCTGCGGTCCTGGTACATGAACAAGTGGCCGCCTTCGTACCGACGTAGCTCCGAGCCGGCGATGCGAGATCTGATCGCCTCGCTGTTCGACGCCGGAGCGATGCCGTCAAAGTCGCCGCACGCGATGAGGGTCGGGCACGAGATGCGCGGCAACCGATCCCACACGTCATGGCGACGGCGTGCTTCGAGCTGCATCGCCTCGCCGCGCGCCTGGTCGTCGCTCTTCACCACCGCCCGTCGCTGCCGCATGCCGTCGGCGATCATCTGGTCGAACGGATGTGCTGCGAGGAAGGCCTCGTCGTAGCGAGTGTCGAGGTTGGTGAGCGAGGTGCGAGCGCGCTCGTCTGGGTCCATATCGGCGAGGAGATGCAACGGATAGCTCGATCCACCCGCTCCACCGGGGGACGTGCACAAGAGCGCGAGGCGCTCGACTCGGTCGGGGTGCGAGACGGCGAACTCCTGGGCCACCATGCCGCCGAAGCTCACGCCGAACACCGCGAAGCGTTTCCAGCCGACGTGATCGACGAGCGCCAGGGCGTCGGCCGCATAGTCGGCCATCGCAGGCTGCGTCGGTGGCAGACCGCTGCGACCGAGGCATCGTTGGTCGTGGACCAGCACCTCACAACGTTCGACGAGCGTGTCGATCATCGGCCGGGAACCGTCGATCGTGCCGCCAGACCCATTGAAGAACAGCACTCGTGGAGCGGAGACGTCGCCGTGTGGATGGTGTTCGTACCACAGCGTGAGGTCGTGGAGGGCGAGCTCGGCCATGGTTCCTCGGCTCTCGTGCGGGTCGAATCGGCTGTGACTCAGTCTCGCAGGTCGCTCGATCGAGCGCTGCCCGGACGACCCGGAGACCCGATCCTCGACCGGACTGCGTCGATCTCCGCCGCGTGCCCACCGGAATCGGTGAGACCGCTGCGGGGAGGTCGGCGATAGTGTCTCCATCGCACCATGCGGGTGTAGTTCAGAGGCAGAACCTCAGCCTTCCAAGCTGATGACGCGGGTTCGATTCCCGTCACCCGCTCCACACAACATGGTCGCGGTGATCCTCCAATCGATCCTCCGATAGATCTCGGTCTTGGTTCAGCGGGGCGCGAACTCGCAGTCGAGTCGCTTGATGCCGTGGATGAACTCCGACAGCAGCATGTCGGGCTCGCCCACCGCATGGAGGTCGGGCACGCGCTCGAACAGCTCGCGGAACGCGAGCGTGATCTCGCGCCGAGCAAGGTTCGCGCCGAGGCAGAAGTGAGGCCCGCCGGCGCCGTAGCCCACCTGCGGGTTCGGGTCACGGGCGAGATCGAACCGGTAGGGATCGGCGAAGTGAGCCTCGTCACGGTTGGCGGACGCGTACCACATCGCGACCTTGTCGCCCGCGTGCATCTGTTGGCCGCCGACCACGGTGTCCTCGTTGACCCGGCGGCGCATGTAGATCACCGGCGATGCCCACCGGACGATCTCCTCGACCGCAGTCTTCGACATCCCGTCGAAGTCCGCCCACCACTGGTCACGCTGGTCGGGGTGGCGCGTCAACTCGAGCACCCCGTGCGAGATCGCATTGCGGGTCGTCTCGTTGCCGGCGGCGGCGAGCAGAATGAAGAACGAGGCGACCTCCGCATCGGTGAGCCGCTCACCATCGACTTCGGCCTGGACCAGCGCGGTCGACAGGTCGTCGGTCGGATGGCTGCGCCGCTGAGCGGCCAATCCGATGCCGTACTCGCCGATCTCGGTCGCCACCCGCTGGAACGCCAGGAAGTCCTCTTCGGTCTCGAACTCACCGAGGATCACGTTCGTCCAGTGGAACACGCGCTCTTCGTCCTCTGCCGGAATGCCCATCATCGAGCAGATGATCTGCAGCGGCAGCGGCGCCGCGACCTCGCGGACGATGTCACAACGGCCATCGGGATGGCGATCGAGCATGCGCTGCACGATCTGCTTCGTGCGCACCTTCACCGCCTCCTCCACCAGGGCGACGACCTTGGGGGTGAAGGCCTTCTGGACGATCATCCGCAACCGGATGTGGCGCGGATCGTCGAGTGCGATCATCGAACCGAAGAACTCGGCGATTTCCGGGGCCTGATCAGCGATGACGATCGAGGGAACCGAGCTGAACAGCTTCGGCATCCGGCTCACGTGCCGCACGTCGTCGAACGTGGTGACGGACCAGAACCCCGGTCCCACCGGAAAGCCTGGCGCTGTGGGCTCGCTGAAGAACGGCACGGGGCGCTCGTGGCGGAGCGTGAAGAACGCGGCGTCACGGAACGAGTCGGGCTGATCCCAGAAGCCGCTCCTCGACCCCAGGTCGATCGCGTCGAGCGGCACGTGTTGCGGGGGCTTGACCCAACCCGCCGGCCACTCCACGTCGTGCATCACCATGACTCACCCCCAGCTTCCCCGCGGTCCCCCACCGCCGGGCACACCGTAGTCGCTCGACAACACAGCGTCACCCGCTCCATTCGCGTCCGGTCTCCTGAGCCGGCGATTTCGATCGGACCGGCCGAGGCTCGAGCGCAAACAGTCAGAGTCCGGCTTCAGCCCCAGCGACCGCGGTCGCGACAACATCGGCGAAGTCGTCGGGGCGCTCGATCGGCACGTAGTGGCC
>JAYSLK010000368.1:0-1612 GCA_043725585.1 Actinomycetota bacterium | reverse complement strand
GCGTTCGACACGCCAACGCCGACGAGCACGGGCACATCGGTGATCGCCTTCAGCCGGGCTGCCAGTGCCGTGGCTGTCGCAGCCAGCGCGCTGCGCTCACCGGTCACGCCGAGGAGACCCACCGAATACACGAAGCCACGGGCACGAGCGCACACCCGCGGCAGCCGTTCGTCGGGAGCGGTCGGCGCGGCCAACATCACCGACTCGATCGACGATGCGTCGGCCGCCTCGCACCACGGTCCGGCTTCTTCGAGCGGCAGATCGGGCACGATTGCTGCACACACACCCGCGGCGGCGAGTTGCGCTGCGAAACGGTGCAAGCCAGCGTGATGAACCGTGTTGTAGTAGCACATCACCGCGAGCGGCACGTCGACGTCGAGCGACCGCGCCTGATCGAGGATCGACACCGGCGTGGCACCTGCATCGAGCGCCCGTTGCGACGCTTCCTGGATCACCGGGCCGTCCATCACCGGATCGCTGAACGGGATGCCGATCTCGATGGCGTCGGCGCCAGCCGCGACGGCTGCACGGAGCGCGTGTTCCCAGCCAGGCAACCCACCGGTGATGTACGGGACGAGCAGTTTGCGCCCGGCAGCGCGCTTGTCGCGAAAGCTCTGCTCCATGCGACCGAATCCGCTCGCCTGCTGGCTCACCGCAAGATCTCCATCATCTGAGCGACGTCCTTGTCGCCTCGGCCCGAAAGGTTCATCAACACCGTCTTGCCTTGGAAGGCATGCGCCTCACGGGCGATCCACGCCAGGGCGTGGGCGCACTCGAGCGCAGGGATGATCCCCTCGGCACGCGCCAGCATCTTGAACCCCTCGATGACCTCGGCATCGTCGACGGCCGGATACTCGGCTCGGCCGATCGACGCGAGATACGAATGCTCTGGCCCGACGCCTGGGTAGTCGAGTCCGGCCGAGATCGAGTGTGCCTCCTGCACCTGGCCGTACTCGTCCTGCATCAGATAGCTGCGCATGCCGTGGACCACTCCGGGCACACCGCGACCGACCGCCGCACCGCCGGCAGGCTCGACGCCCACCAGCCGCGCATCGGTGTCGACGAAGCCGCTGAAGATGCCCATCGCGTTCGAGCCACCGCCGACGCATGCCACCACGATGTCGGGGTCGGCCCCATAGGCGCCGCGCATCTGCTCACGAGCCTCGTCTCCGATCACCCGATGGAACTCACGAACCATCCACGGATAGGGATGTGGGCCCATCACCGAGCCGAGGCAGTAGTGAGTGGTCTCCACCGTGGCCACCCAGTCGCGCATCGCTTCGTTCACGGCGTCTTTCAGGGTGCGGCTGCCGCTCTCGACGGCCTCGACGTCAGAGCCCAGCAGCTTCATCCGGAACACGTTGAGCTCCTGTCGGGCCACATCGACCGACCCCATGTAGACCTTGCACTCCAAGCCCATCAACGCCGCTGCGGTTGCGCTGGCGACACCGTGCTGACCTGCCCCGGTCTCGGCCACGATGCGCTTCTTGCCCATTCGCTTGGCGAGCAGGGTTTGGCCGAGCACGTTGTTGATCTTGTGCGACCCGGTGTGGTTGAGGTCTTCGCGCTTGAGGACGAGCCTGATGCCGAGTTCGCGGCCGAGGTTCTTGCA
>JAYSLK010000367.1:0-3847 GCA_043725585.1 Actinomycetota bacterium | reverse complement strand
GGCGACTTCGCGATCCAGAACGAGCTCGACCGATCGACGCTGTCGCAGCTGTTGTCGGCGTCGAATCGGCGACTCCCCCGGGCCGAGACCCTCGCCGAGATCGCCACCACCCAGCAGGTGTCGGTCGATTGGCTGCTCGGTCTCAGCCATGCCGGGCCGATGCAGGCCGAGATGCTGCAGGAGCAGACGTCGTTCGCCGAGGATGCACTCTCACCGAACGATGAGCGCCTCATCGGTTGGTTCGAGGAGTCGAAGGGCTACAAGATCCGGTACGTCCCGTCGACGATCCCCGATCTGCTGAAGACCGAAGACGTGATCCGCTACGAGCTCGCCCACTACGTTGCGTCGCGGCCGGCTCAGAAGATCGAGACGGCCGCGGCACGGCTGGCCTGGACCCGCGGACCCGAGAGCGATCTCGAGACGTGCAACAGCGTGCAGGCCATCGAGTCGTTCGCCAGGGGTGAAGGCATCTGGCGGGCGCTCCCCGACGAGCAGCGGGTGGCACAGATGGAGCACATGATCCGGCTCACCGACGAGCTGTATCCCACGCTGCGCTGGTTCTTGTTCGACGGCCTGCAGCGCTACGCCAGCCCCGTGACCATCTTCGGCCCGCAACGCGCCGCGTTGTACCTCGGCCAGATGTACCTCGTGCTCACCTCCACCGAGCACGTACGCACCCTCACCCGTCACTTCGACGACCTCATCCGAGGAGCTGTGGTGCACCCGAACGAGATGTCGCGCTACCTACGCGACCTCCTTGCGTCGACGGGCCCAGCACGTTCCGCCTGAACCCTTCGTTCTGGTCGCGAATCCACACGCCAGCCGTGAACGAGCGCGACCAGAACGTGATGCGCTCACGCACTCGGTCCTGCCGTGCTGCCGTGCTGGGCATAGTCGGTGATGAGCGCCATCAGATCGGCCGGTACCTCCACACCGTGTTCGGCGGTGTGGGAGCGGCTGGCCAACCTGGCAGCACCGGGCAGCCGCACCCCGTCTTCGGCGTCGAGCGCGTTCAGCTCGATCTCGATGCGGTCGATGAACCCGTCGCCCATCGTGGCCGTCGGGTCGATCGCGAGGATCACCTGCCCCACGTCGGGCGGCCCGCCGGCCGTGCCGCCGAATCCGGAGGCCTCGAACGAGAAGTTCGAGCCGGCGACGCCGCCCGACATGATGTCGACCAGCAACGCCAGTGCCGACCCCTTGGCCCCGGCCGCGGACACCATCGCTCCACCGAGCGCGGCACGGGCATCGGTGGTGGGGTTGCCATCGGCGTCGATCGCCCATCCGAGCGGGATGTCGCGGCCCTCCTGTGCGGCCGCGTTCACCTTCACCCACGCCACAGCCGACGACGAGAGGTCGGCCACGACCGGCGACCCGCTCGCCCGAGGGGCCGCCCAGGCGAGCGGATTGGTGCCGAAGAAAGGCCGCTTCCCACCGGCCGGCGCCATCAGCGACGACGAGTTGGCGAACATCAACGCCACCAACCCCTGGTTCGCGAGGTGCTCGACGAACCAGCCGAGCACGCCCGCCGAATACGAGTGCACGATCGCCATGATGCCGACCCCGCACGTTCGCGTCGCGTCGACGAGTGCGGGCGCGCCGGCTTCGAAGGCCGGGTGGGAGAAGCCGAGACGGGCGTCGACCACCACCGTCGCCGACCGAGGCCGTGCCACGACGGGCACGGCTTCGCCGAGCACCTTGCCGCAGTGCACGTGATCGCAATAGGTGGGCAGGTACGACAATCCGATCGGCCGCAACCCCTCGGCCTCTGCGTCGCGGATGCTTCGGGCCGTCGGCTCGGCCTGCAGGTGCGATGCCCCCGATGCGCAGAGCATCCGGTAGCTGAGGTCGAACACATCGTCGAGGGAGAGCACCGTCAGCTGCTGAGACATGGTGTCGACGATAACGACCCACTCGGTCCGGCACCTCTCGCGACCGACGAGACCGGTCGCCACAGCACGTCGCCACAGCACTCGCCACAGCACGTCGCCACACCGAACGGGTACGCTCACGGCCCGTGATGGTGCCGTGATCGTAGTGGCCGGTGAGGCATTGATCGACCTGGTGATCCGCCCCGACGGCTCGGTCGCGGCTGCGATGGGCGGTGGGCCGTTCAACGTCGCCCGCACGATCGCGCGACTCGGTGGCGAGGTGTCGTTCCTCGGAGCGGTCTCCGACGATCGGTTCGGGTCGATGTTGGCCGCACAGCTGCTCACCGATGGCGTGTCGGCGGCGACGACCGTGCGCACGGATCGGCCCACCACGCTGGCAGCAGCAGAACTGGACGAGGGCGGCTCGGCGACGTATCGCTTCTACATCACCGACACTTCCGCGCCCGCGCTCGATCACTTGCCCGACGCTGCCCGCTCCGCGCAGGCCGTGCACGTCGGCACGCTCGGCCTCGTGCTGGAACCGATGGCGACCACCCTGGTCGGATTCCTCGGCACCCTGGCCCCGGAGGTGCTGGTGATGACCGACCCGAACTGCAGGTCGAGGGTGATCGCCGCTCGAGCCGAGTACCTCGCTCGGCTAGAGCGCGTGTACCGATGCAGTCACATCGTGAAGATCAGCACGGACGACGCCGAGTACCTCGCGCCCGGTGCCGAGCCGCTCGACCTTGCCTCGGCGATCGTCGCGGCGGGCGTCCACGCGGTGTTGGTGACGGCGGGCAAGGAGGCCACCTACGTCGTGACATCCGACCAGACGACGGCGCTCCCCACGCCTGCGGTGCAGGTGGCCGACACGATCGGTGCAGGCGACTCGTTCTGCGGCGGCTTCCTCGCATGGTGGCGCGGCAACGGCTTCGGCGTGGCCGAGATGGCTGATCACGCACTGGTCGTCGAGGCGGCTTTGGCGGCTCAGGCAGTGTCGGCCTTCACCGTGACCCAGATGGGCGCCAACCCGCCTCGACGCGACCAGCTCGATGCATCATGGAGTGCATGCAACCCTCGCTGAGCGAACTCCTCGATCGCGCTCGATCGATGGTGGCCGGCGGTGGTCGAATCGTCGGCATCGCCGGCGCGCCGGGTGCCGGTAAGTCGACCCTGGCCGAGCAACTCGTGACCGCGTGGGGATCGACGGCGCGATTGCTCCCGATGGACGGGTTCCACCTCGCCGACGACGAACTGGGCCGACTGGGACGCGACGACCGCAAGGGCGCACCGGACACCTTCGACATCGACGGTTACCTGTCTGCCGTGCGGCGTGTGCGAGCTCGCACGGCCGATGTGCTGGTGCCGCGCTTCGATCGGTCGGCGGAGGCAGCCATCGCCGGGTCGTTGCGCATCGATGTACACGCCGAACTGGTCGTGACCGAGGGGAACTACGTGTTGCTCGACGAACCCGGCTGGCGCGACGTGCGGCCGCTGCTCGACGAGGTGTGGCTGATCGTTGCCGACGACGGCGAACGGATCGAGCAGCTGGTGGCACGCCACGTAGCACACGGTCGCACCGCCGGGGCGGCCGCTGCGTGGGTGGCCTCGGTGGACGAACCGAATGCGCAGCGCGTCGCCACGGGGAGCACACCTGCCGACCTGATCGTGCGCCGCTGACACTCGCACGGACACTCGCACGGACACTCCGCTCAACCTTGCAACAGACGATTCAGCCCATCACCGTGCCGGAGGTGCTCGCTGGTGTTCGCCGTCGGCTGAAGGCGCCGAGGTCGATCGGGCGGCCGGTGTGCTCGCCGACGAACTGGACCGGGTCGCGGTCGTGGTCACGACCGCCTTCGACGGCATCGACGATGGCCACCATGAACTTGCCGGCGATCGGAGCGTTCTTGAACTGGTTGCCACTGGTCGCGCACGCCATGTACCAGCCGGGCACGCTCGAACGGTCGTAGATC
>JAYSLK010000366.1:0-8735 GCA_043725585.1 Actinomycetota bacterium | reverse complement strand
GCGATGGGGGCGTGCCCCCATCGCTCCACCGATACCCCGACATCCACCTCTCCCGGTCGAATCCACATCCGGCACCCATCCACACCCGGCTCGACGACGAACGACCCGTAGCTCTTCCCGCACGCAGTCCCCCAGGCCCGGCAGCCGACGACACGAACGAGGTCCCATGCCGAACAGAACCCCCATCGTGATCGCCGCCGGACTTGCGTTCGGCGCGGTGCTGTTCACCGCTGCTGCGCTCGGGCCAACGGCGCCAGCATCGCCAGCACTCCTCGCTGCGCCTCCAGCAGGCGCCACGGCGGCCGCCGGCGAGCCATACCTCCCACTCGGCGGATCGCTCGCCGATCTGATCGCTTCCCTGCAGACCCGCCTCGCCCGAGTGCCCTCCGATCACGTCGGCTGGGCCACCCTCGGCCTGGCCTATGTGCAGGAAGCGAGGATGACGGTCGACCCGAGCTACTACCCCAAGGCCGACGGTGCGCTGGCTCGATCACTCGAGATCGACGACCGCGACAACTTCCTCGCCTACGCCGGGCTGTCGGCGCTGGCGTCCGCTCGCCACGACTTCCCCGCAGCCAAGACCTATGCCGAACACGGTCTCGAGATCAACGCCTACAGCGCGATCCTCTTCGGTGCGCTGAGCGACGCCGAGATCCAGCTCGGCAACTACGACGCTGCCTTCGCCGCGGTGCAACGCATGGTCGATCTTTCGCCGGATACGGCATCGCTCTCGAGGGCGTCGTACGCCTGGGAGCTGCGCGGCGACATCGACCGGGCACGCGATCTGATGCAACGGGCACTGGACGACGCGCCGTCAGCGGCGGACCGCACGTTCGCACTCGTCCATCTGGGCGGGCTTGCGTTCGATCAGGGTGATGCTGCCGCCGCACTCGACTTGTTCAACGATGCGCTCGAGGCAACCCCCACCGACATCGCCGCTCTGGCGTCCAAAGCACGGGCCGAAGCCGCACTCGGTCAGTTCGCGACGGCTGTCGAGCACTGGACGCAGGTGGTGGATCGCGCTCCTGAACCCGGGTACGTGGTCGAGTTCGCCCGCCTGCTCGAGTCGTTGGACCGCATCGACGAGTCGCAACGACAGTGGTCGGTCTTCGATGCCACGCAAGCGCTGTTCGCGGCCAACGGGGTGCTGCCCGACGCGACCGCCACCTTGGCCGACGCAGAACGCGGTCGGGTCGACCAAGCACTCGAGGACGCCGCAGCGGGCGTGCGCTCACGACCCTTCCTCGACATGCACGACGCTCACGCGTGGGCGCTGCACCTCGCCGGTCGCGATGGCGAGGCACTGCGTGCCATCGACCGAGCGCTTCAGCTCGGCACGCGCAGTGCGCGCTTCCATTTCCATGCAGGGATGATCGCGCTAGCCCTCGGCGACACCGAACGCGCACAGCGCGAGCTGACGGAGGCGTTGACGATCAACCCGCACTTCGATCCACTCTCTGCACCGGCTGCCCGAGAAGCGCTGGCTGCGATCGAGGCGGTCCGGTGAAGCGTCGTCTGGTCCTCGTCGGTGCCGCACTCGGCATGGCGACTGCGCCCTTGCTGCCGTGGTCGACCGCTGCGGCGCATCCTCTCGGCAACTTCAGCGTCAACCATGCGCACGCACTCACGGTAGGCGCCGATCGGATCGTCGACCGCGCCGTTGTCGACTTCGCCGAGATCCCCACGGCGCAGCGAGCACTCGATGTCGACACCGATGAAGACGGCGCCTTCACGCCCGCCGAGCTGGAGCGGTACGGGCTGGCGCAATGCACCGCGTTACGCGGCGCTGTCGAGCTCACCATCGACGGCGTGTCGACCATGTTCGACATCGAGCGTGCCGACTACACCCGCCCGGAGGGTCAAGCCGGCCTGGCCACAGGTCGGCTCGAGTGCACGTTCGTCGCCGAGCTCTCGTTGCAAGAGCCGATGTCGATCGGCCTGGTCGATCGCTTCGAGAGCGACCGCGTCGGCTGGCACGAGATCACGGCCACCGGCTCCGGCGTCACCCTGATCTCGCCATCGGTTCCTGCGGTGAGCCCGACCGATGGGCTGCGCACCTACCCGACCGACTTGCTCGCCTCGCCACTCGACGTTCGCGACGTGGAGCTCTCCGTGGTGCCGGGAGCCACCTCGTCGCCAACGGCATCCGTCGATGCGGCCGGTGGGGGAGCTGCGCTGATCAAGGGAGGACCGTTCGCGGATGCGGTCGAGCGCATCGGCGGCACCTTCAACGATCTGGTCGGTCGCCGCGACCTCACCCTCGGCGTGGGACTGCTCGCGGTGATGCTGGCGATGATCCTGGGCGCGTCGCATGCCCTGCTGCCCGGGCACGGCAAGACGGTGATGGCTGCATACATCGCCGGCCGACAGGGCTCGGCGCGGGATGCCGTGCTCGTCGGTGCCACGGTGACCGGCACGCACACCGGCGGGGTGCTGGTGCTCGGCCTGGTGCTGACGCTCAGCACCTCGATCGCAGGTGAGAGCGTGATCGGTTGGCTCGGTCTGGTGAGCGGCGCGATGATCGCCGTGCTGGGAGCGAGCCTGCTCTGGTCGGCCGCACACCATCGCCCGGTCGCCCATGGCCACCGCCACGGCGGCCACGCGCACGGGCACGGACACGACCACGACCACGGACACGACCACGACCACGACCACGACCACGACCACGACCACCACCATCACCTTGACGGCACTCACGCGCTCTCCGAGCAGGTGCGCGCTGTGGCCGGGGGTACGTCAACGCTGGTGCTGCTGGCGCCCGTCACGCAGGTCCCCGCGAACGCCCTGCCGGCCGCCCTCCCCATTGTGGGCCTGCCATCGTCACCACACCTGCCATCGTCACCACACCTGCCATCGGCCCAGCAGGTGTCGCGTCGGGGGTTGGTGGGCATGGGCATCGCCGGGGGACTGGTGCCGAGCCCCTCTGCGCTGATCGTGCTGTTGTCGGCCATCGCTCTCGGGCGCACTGCGTTCGGCGTGCTGCTCGTGTTCGGCTACGGGCTCGGCATGGCCGCCACGCTCACCGCGGCCGGGTTGGTGCTGGTGCGAGTGCGTGACCGCGTGCAGCTCCGTCAGCGCGCCGGCCGTACGTCGCGCATCGCGACGCGATGGATGCAGATCGCACCCTTTGCGACGGCGGCGCTGGTGGTGCTCGTCGGCCTGGGAGTCGTCACGAGGAGCATCACCCAGCTCGCGTAACGCCAATTTGGTTGCGGTCGCGAACTCCAGGACACCGAGGGCAGCCGGAACGCGCCCAGCCAGCACGCCCGCGGTGGTCACACCCGTTCGTGACCGTGACGACGGCGATGGTCGATCATCCCTCGCGCTCGTCACGGAGCGATCGTCCCGTCAGCTCGCGGACTGCGTCACCGGGGTCCTTGCCGGCGAACAACACGTCGTACACCTGCTCGGCAATGGGCATCTCCACGCCGACCGAGCGGCCGAGTTCGTGAGCGGAACGGCTCGTGTGGACACCCTCGGCGACCTCGTTCGTCTCGGCCGCGATCTGCTGCCAGGTTCTTCCCCGGCCAAGTTCGAGTCCGACCGCGCGGTTGCGGGAGAGCCCGCCGGTGCAGGTGAGGACGAGGTCGCCCATACCCGACAGCCCGGCGAACGTCAGCGGATGCCCGCCTTTCGCGACGCCGAGCCGCGAGATCTCGGCCAGCCCGCGCGTGATGAGCGCAGCGCGGCTGTTGTGCCCGAAGTCGAGGCCGTCGGAGATGCCGGCCGCGATCGCGACCACGTTCTTGAACGCACCACCGATCTCGACGCCTACGACGTCGTCGCTCGAATAGACGCGGAAGCGGTCGGTGGAGAGCAGGTCGCGAACGAGGACCGTCCGCTCGCGGTCGATCCCCGCTGCGGTCACCGCCGTCGGCAGCCGAGCAGCGACCTCGCGCGCGAACGACGGGCCGGACAACGCCACGACTCGATCCATCGGGGTGCCGAGCTCGACGAGGATCTCGACCGGTGTCCGCAACGAATCTGCTTCGATGCCCTTTGCCGCGGTGATGACGACCGACGCCCGCGCCAGGTGCTGCCGAGCTGGGCTCAGCACGTCGCGGATGTGCTGGGTCGGCACGACGTTCACCACGATGTCCGCTCCCGTCAGGGCCTGCTCGAGATCGGCGGTGGCACGCAGCGAGCGGGGCAGGTCGACGTCGGTGAGGAACAGGGGGTTGCGATGCGCGACGGTGATGGACTCGGCGACCTCGGGCTCTCTGGCCCACAGCATGGTGGAGGTGCCCTGGTCGGCCAACAGCTTGGCCAGGGCGGTGCCCCAGGCGCCAGCGCCGATGACGGCGACCGAGTGATGTGACACGGCGATGCGTCCCCCCTCTGGCCTCGAATCGGCAGCGGTCTCTGTCGGTCCCTGTTGATCTTGGTGTGCTCAGCTGTTGCGAGCCAGGGACCAAGGTCCGCATCCGCATCCGCATCCGCATCCGCATCCGGCATCGAGCCTGCTGACCCGACACGGCGGCACCGCGCGGGTGCATCGCGGTACAGTCACACTCGTGTTCGGTCGTTGCATGCTGAGGACCGGAGGAACAGGCGGACGCTGATGGGCCACGATCACGACCACGTCCACCTTCGCGCCGGTGCGCGCCACGCGGGTCGGCTTCGCACGTCGTTCGTGCTCATCATCTCGTTCCTCGTGGTGCAGGTGGTCGTCGGTGTTGCTGCCGGATCGCTCGCGCTGCTGTCCGATGCCGGACACATGGCAACCGACGCTCTCGGCCTCGGCATGGCCCTCGCGGCGATCAGTGCCGCAAGCCGCGCCGATCACGCCAGCCATCGCACGTTCGGGCTCTACCGCCTCGAGATCCTCGCCGCGCTGGCCAATGCGGTCCTGTTGTTCGGTGTGGCCGGTTACGTGTTCGTCGAGGCGATCCGACGTCTCGGCGATCCGCCCGACGTCGCCTCCATGCCGGTCCTGGTGGTCGGACTGATCGGCCTCGCGGTCAACATGGTCGCGTTCCTGCTGCTCCGACAGGGGGCCGCCGAGAGCCTGAACGTGAGGGGTGCGTACCTGGAGGTGATGTCCGATGCGCTCGGATCGGTCGGCGTGATCATCGCCGCGATCGTCATGGCCGTCACCGGGTGGGGGTGGGTCGATCCGGTAGTCGCTGCGGGGATCGGTGTGTTCATCCTCCCGCGGGCCTGGCGCCTCGGGCGTGACGCCGGGCGCGTGCTGGTGCAGGCGGCACCCGCCGAGCTCGACATCGACGCAGTGACCGCCGCACTCGGTCGGCTCGACGAGGTCACCGATGTGCACGACCTGCACGTGTGGACGCTGACCAGCGAGATGCATGTGCTCACTGCGCACCTGACGGTCGACGCCGTCGAACACACGCAGGCGGTGCTGGCCGCCGCACAGACGATGCTCGCTGCCGAATTCGGTCTCACGCACGCGACGCTCCAGGTCGAGGTGGGAGCGAACCAGAATTGCGACGAGATGACGTGGTGACGTCGGTCGTGTGTCGCCGCCTCGTCGACATCGGGTCGCGGCTGCGTCGGCAGCGGTCATGAATCGCACCGGCGTGATCCGGTGCTCGCTCGCCGCGGTGCTGTTCGGCATCTCGGCGCCGCTGGCATCACGGCTCACCGACGACATGGGGGCGTTCACCCTGGCAGGGTTGCTCTACGTCGGAGCCGCGTTGGCCGTGCTGCCGATCGTCGGGCGCACGCCGCCGACGAGATCGGCGCTTCGTCGATCCGCGCCGAACCTGGCCGCGGCGGTGGTGCTCGGTGGGGCGGTCGGCCCGGCGTTGCTGGCCGCGGGGCTGGGATTGGTGCCTGCTGCGACCTCATCGCTGCTGCTGAACCTGGAACTGGTGTTCACGACAATCGTCGCCGGTCTGGTGTTCCACGAGCACATCGGCCGTCGCGTGATGATCGGAACCGGCCTGGTGGTCGCCGGCGGCGTCGTGCTCGGCTGGTCGGGCAGTCCCGACTTCCGATGGGGGGCGCTGCTCATTGCCGGCGCCTGCCTGTGCTGGGCGTTCGACAACAGCGTCACCGCTGCACTCGACCAACTCGCTCCCGCGCACATCACGCTCGTGAAAGGGCTGATCGCCGGCGGCGCCAACCTCACCATTGGGCTGGCGACCACGCAAGCGCCCGACATCGCACCGTTGCTGTGGGCGTTGCTGATCGGTGCCTTCGGTTACGGCATCTCGATCACGTTGTGGGTGACCGGCGCCCGCGATCTCGGTGCGGCCCGTGGCCAACTGGTGTTCAGCACAGCTCCGTTCGTCGGAGCCCTCGTCGCCTGGTTCGTGCTGTCCGACTCGGTCGCGGTCAGGGAGGTGATCGCGTTCGCGATCGGCGCGGCCGGTGTGGCGTTCGTGCTCGGCAGCGATCATGAACATCGGCACGGACACCGGCAGCTCGAACACGACCACGAGCACGTGCACGACGAGCACCATCAGCACCAGCACGAACAGCCCGACGAGGGTTCAGCTCCTGGCCGTCATGCGCACGTGCATCGGCATCGGCCGTTGCAGCACCTTCATCCCCACGTGCCAGATCTGCACCACAAGCACAGCCATGACTGACGCGTGTATCGCCTAGCTCGTGCGACGCTTGTGCAGCCGAACGGACGCCGACACTGCGACGAGCAGCAACGCTGTGGTGGCGGTGCTGTGTTGGCGCAGGCGGACGGCCGCGGCGATGGTTGCGATGGTCGGTGCCTGGCCATCGCCGAGGGTGCCTCGGTCTTCGATCTCGTCGGCGTATCGGTTGACGCCGCCGAACTGGACGCCGAGCGCCGCCGCGAACGCGGCCTCGACGACACCACCGTTGGGCGAAGGGTGTCGGGGTGCATCGCGCCGGATGGTCTGGAGGATCGAGTGTGCTCGTGCGGGCCTGACGACTGAGGTGGCGAGGGCCGTGATGCGCGCGGGGAGGTAGTTGACCACGTCGTCGAGGCGTGCGCTGGCCCAGCCGAATCGTTCGTAGCGTTCATCGTGGTGGCCGACCATTGCGTCGAGGGTGTTGATTGCCCGGTGGGCAAGCACTCCCGTGGCGCCACCGATGGTCGCCCAGACCAGCGATGAGGTGACGGCGTCAACACAGTTCTCGGCAACGGACTCGACGACCGCACGGCTGATTTCGTTCGCGTCGAGATCGTCGGTGTTTCGTCCGACGAGCGATCGGATCCGCTGGCGCGCCGCGGGGAGGTCGCCGGAGTGAAGCAGTACTCCCATTGCGGTCGCTTCGTGGTCGAGCATCTTGCCGGCGGCGCTGACGGTGGTGGCCACGACGGTGGCGAGCGTGGGTCCGAAGGCGCGTCGCATGAGCAGTCCGACGGTGATGCCGAGGCCGGTGCCGACCGCGGCGAAGGCGATGCCGTTGGCGCGTCGGTCCGCGTACATGCCGTTTTCGATGCGTTGCATGGTCGCGCCGTACCGGGCGACCGGGTGCCAGCGCAGCGGTGGCTCGCCGAGCATCTGGTCGACGAGACCGCCGGCAGCGGCGGCGAGAGCGGTCATCGGTCGTGAATGGCGCTGAATGCCTGGACGACGGTGTCGAGCTGCGACGGGGTGGGCAGCGCAACGCGGTGGATGCCAGGCATGCCGAAGCTGGCGCAGTCGCGCACGAGCACGCCAAGGGGTGCGAGGTCGGTACGCAGGTCGTGGCGATCGACGAGGAGCCAGTTCGTGTCGGTGGCAGTGACCCGGAAGCCAAGCGAGGTGAGGGCGAGCTCGAACCGGTTTCGCAGCGCCGTGATCTGGTCCGCCCAGCGGGGAAGGTCGGTCGCGGCGATGAGCTCGGCGAGCGCGGCGATCGCAAGGCCGTTGACCGCCCATCTCGGTTGGCGATCGCGGATGGCTCGGGCGCCGTCGGCGGTCGGGGCGATGAGATAGCCGAGGCGCAACCCCGGACAGTTCCACAGCTTGGTGAGCGACCCGAGCCGCCACGAGTCGAGATCACCTCGGGTCCATCGACCGGTGGCGATGGGGTAGAACGCCTCGTCCCACACGGCAGCGGTGTCGCGGGTATCGGCGAGCCGACCGAGTGGGTTCGAGGGGTTGGATCGCCATCGTGGAGCACCAGGGTCGATGGTGTGCAGGTGTCGGCGATACAGGGAGAACTCGGGCTCGACGATGCTGCCCGCGCCGACATGCACTGCGGTGAGGGCGATCGCTTCCGCTCCGCCGTTTGTGAGCACGAGAAGGTCGGGATCGACCCCGATCGCGGCGGCCAACGCGGCAGTGGCGCCGGTCGGGTCGGGATAGTGGCGGACGGCCGACGGCTCTTTGCCGAGGATGCCGCTGAGGAACTCGGCGACGTCGGGCGCGAACGGGTTCAGACTCGCCGAGAGGTCGATCATCGACGCCGGGTCGAATCCGAGCGCGGCAGCGACGCGCGGACCGTCACCTCCGTGGGTGCCGGCGGGCGGGAGCCCGGTGGCGATGCCGTCGATCACAGGCGGGGCAGGCGATTCGACGGAAGCGTCCGCAGCTTCGGACCCGCTTCCGAGAGCGGCGACCGTCAAGCGCGCTTGCTCGTCGACTGCGCTCATCTGCGAGAACGTAGCCCAACGCCGGTGATGAGCACCCAGTCGGTGACGGCCGTCGTGATCGTCGCTGGGAACCTTTCGGAGCCTTCATCCGTGTAGTCAGATGTGATCGTGGCCGTGACCGGGTTCGAGGACTGTTACCGCCAGCATGTCGCGCGTCTGGTCGCGTTGGGGGAGACGATGGCGGGCGACCGCGAGGTCGCCCGCGATC
>JAYSLK010000365.1:0-6168 GCA_043725585.1 Actinomycetota bacterium | reverse complement strand
GCATGCCGGCGACGAGCTGAAGCCCGAGTTCGCAGCGGCCGTGCCGGCGGCACCGCCCTCGTAGCACGGCCAGCCGAAGCTCGCGCCGGGGAGACCTCTGTTCACTTCCTCCCAGTTGCCCTGACCAACATCACCGATCCACAGCGACCCTCCGCCGAAGCGGAATCGGTACGGATTGCGGAGCCCCGAGACGTAGACGCGTGAGGCGTTGCTGTTCGGGTCGCCGTTCCAGTGAGGATTGTCCGGCAACCCTCGTCCGGTGTCGGGGTCGACCCGAATGATCTTGCCCGCAAGGCTGTTGACATCGATCGATCGCAGCGATCGCGGATCGGCGTTCGAGAAGTCGCTGGCATCACCGTTGCCCAGGTAGAGCATGCCGTCGGGGCCGAACGCGACGGTGCCGATCGAGTGGCTGCGGCCATCTGCCGGGATGCAGTCGGCCACGAACTCGGTACGTCCGCACGCCCACTGAGGGCTCTGGTCCGAGTCGCGGGCGCTCGGATCACCGGTGTTGGCCCACGTGCTCGCTCCACCGACGATGGTGATCGACGAGCCGGCCAGCATGGACGTGTAGCCGGTCGCTGCGTCGGCCGTCAGGCGAACCAGCCGTGAGACGCGCTGTCCATCACCATCGCGTACCGCAGCGCCGGTTGCCGACGCTGCCTCCGGTGGGTCGAAGCTGTGAAGGGCGTAGACGTACGGCGAACCCGACACGAAGTTCGGGTGCACGACGATGCCGAGGAGACCTCGCTCGCCCGCTTCGTTCACGTCGGCCCGCAGATCAGCGAACACCTGCGTGACTCCCACGCGGTTCACCACCTTGAGCAGGCCTGACTTCTCCGCAACGAACAGCAGACCGTTGGGAGCGAACGCGAGGTCGGTGGGCACCGTGAAACCCGATGCATGCGTCTCGAGCAGGAAGTTGGCGACCGGCGCCGCGCCGGCAGGTACCGGCGAGGTCGATGTCAGTCCGACCGTCGCAATCGCGCACGCCAGTGTTGCCGCGACGGCGCGAAACACGCGTCGACGAGGAAATGAAGTAGTCCGCCCAGACATGAATGAGTTGTCCTTCCGCCTCCCGAGAACGGTAGCCACGCAGGGGTCGTCGGCGTCAACGATCAGGTCGGCAAGAGTCGATCAAGGAGTGGCGGACCGAACGCCGCGAGCGACGAACACGCCGAGCAGTGCGCAGGCGATCGCCAGTGCGAAGCACACGCCGATCGCGTCCCGCAGCGCGAACGATGTGCGATCGGAGAAGGCCACCACGGCGCCACCCACGCCGCCCATGAGCGAGAAGCCGAGCGAGTCGACGAGCTGCATCTGTCCGCTGGTGTCGCCTTCGTTGCCCTCGGTGGCGTAACTCATCGCAGCCACCGTCGCCGGGTTGTAGAGGATGCCCATACCGAGACCACCCACGGACCATCCGAGAAAGGTGGCCCACAACGGCCACCCTGCCCACAAGACCGGGAGCGACAGCAGCGCGCCGAAGGCTCCGATCACGAAGCCCAGCCGGATCGCGCGATGCGGGCGTACGTTCGGCTGCCGGGCCACGAGTGCCTGACCGCCGGTCCACGTGAGCGCCGCCCCGATGATGGTGAAACCCTGTGCCATCGGACTGGCGCCGTGGATGCGGTCGGCTGCGAGCGGGATGAACCCATCGACACCCATGAACATCGATGTCGCCAGCAATCGGCACAGCAGGGTGGCCGGCTGGCCGTGCACCGCACGAAGCACGCCGACGGGGAGCAGCTGGCGGAGCGCTCGAACGGCGACCACCCCGCCAACGCCGGCGCTCACCACCACCGCCCACCAATCGGCGTAACGCAGGCCGACCACGAACACGGCCACCCCGAGCGCCGCCATCGTCGCTGTGGCGATCTGTCGTCGGTCGGCCGCAAGCTGGAGAGGGTCGTCGGTGGCCGAGGTGGGGCCGAAGCGTCGAAGCTGTGTGCTGGTGATCGTACCCACTGCGAGCGCCAACGGGATGATGCCCGCGAACACCCACCGCCAACCGAACCGGTCGGTGACGATGCCACCGAAGGCGGGACCGATCAAGCTCGGAAGCACCCAACCAGCCGACAGGTAGACGTACATGGTGGCCTGGCGGTCGGGCGGGAATGCCCGTTTCACGATCTGGTAGGCGATGGGCCCGAAGCCGCCACCGCCGGTGCCCTGCAACGTGCGCCCGAGCACGACGATTGCCATGTTCGGCGCAACGGATGCGACCACCAGGCCCACGACGAAGACGCACACCGACACGAGAAAGACCGGTCGTGGTCCTCGCCGGTCGGCCATTCGTCCGGCCGCCACGATCGAGACCATGTTGGCGAGGGTGTACGCCGCCAAGGCAACGCCGTACAACGAATCGCCACCGAGCTCGTCGGTGATCGTCGGGAGGGCGGTGATGACAGCAGTGGTCTCGAAGGCGACGAGCATTACGCCGAGGACCAGCCCACCGGCGAGCAACCGCAGTCCTGGCTCGATCCTCGTTCGAGGGGCTCCGATCGGTGTGTGGGGCTCGACCAAGCCGGTCACATCGGCGACGAAGGAGCGATCAGCGGCCATGGCCGCGTGCGTTCCATCGTGAGCGCGATGTCGAGCAGCGCCTGCTCGGAGAAGTGCCGACCGACGACCTGCAATCCGATCGGCAGACCGTCGAGGGTGCCGGCAGGGATGGAGATCGCCGCATTGCCGTGCAGGTTCGCGGGGAACGTCAACTTGCCGTTGTTGCCGGCGCCGGCATGAACGCCGCCGAACGACTTCGGCAACGGCCCCTCTGCCTCGAATGCCACGTCAGGGTTGCTGGCGGTGATCACGAAGTCAACGCCTTCCACTGGGTCGAAGATCTGGGCCATCCGCTGGTTGAGCTCCATCCGGCGACGTTCGATCTTCGCCCGCGCCTCGATGCCGTAGCGCGGGGGCGCGACTTCCAGGCCGCTGCGCATCTCGGGCGTCAGCACGTCGGCGCACCCCGGCCAGGCGTCTCCGAGCTCGGTGAAGATGCTGATCATCCCGCTGATGCTCCACGCCGCGCCCATCGACGGCAGCGATGTATCGAGATTCGTGCGCAGCATTCCTAGTTCGCCGACGAGGTGTTCGCCGGCCTGCTCGAGTTGTAACCACATCGCCGGCGACAGTACGGCTCCGCCCCAAGCCGGATCGAATGCGACCCGTGCGCCGCGCAGCGAGCCGATGTGCGTACCGAGATCGCGCTCCCATCCGTCCTCGCGGGGCAGGCTGAACTGGTCTCGCGGATCGTGGCCGTTGCACACGTCGAACCATCGTGCGGTGTCGCGGACGCTGCGCGCCATCGGCCCGACGGTCACGGTGTAGTTGCCGTTCTCGGCCCTCGGCCCGCGCGGGATGCGGCCGTAGGTGGACTTGAGACCCACGAGGCCGGTGAAGCCGGCGGGGATGCGGATCGACCCACCGCCGTCGCCACCCGTGGCGAGGGTGACGAGACCCCCGGCGACTGCCGCGGCGCTGCCGCCCGACGACCCACCGGGCGTGCGCCCGAGTTGCCACGGGTTGTGCGTGGCGCCATGCAGCACGGTGCGGGTGACGTTGACCCCACCGAACTCGCTGGCAGTCGTCTGGCCGACGGTGACCGCTCCGCCGCGTCGGCGCAGCCGGTCGACCATGAACGATGTGGTCGAGGCGATGCGGTCGGCGAACACGACGCACGCCTCGGTGTCGGGCCACCCGGCCACCTGGTCGAGTTCCTTGATGCCGATGGGCACCCCTCCGAACGGCAAACTCACGTCCGCTGCGTGCGCCGCCGCTTCGGCTTCCTCGCGAGCCAGGTAGGCGAAGGCGTTCAACTCGCTGGACTCGATGGCCGAGGACGACGCCTGCAGCTCCTCGGCGGGGGAGCGGCGACGAGCTCGGAACTCATCGACCAGGCTGCACGCGTCGCCGGTCCAAGGTGTGTCTGCCATGTGGCCGACCCTAGTTCTGCTCATCGGTAGAGTCGGGCGCCCATGGACACGCGATCGTTCCTCGGCTTGCAGCAGAGCCACAATCCGTTCCGCTGGAGCATGGAGGTCACCCAGGGCGTCAGCACCATGGGCGGGTTCCTCTATGGCGGATCCGGTCTCGGCGCGGCGATCTCTGCGATGGAGGGCACGAGTGGTCGCCAGACCATCTGGGCGACGGCGCAGTACCTCTCGTATGCCAAGCCGGGTGAGATCCTCGACATCGACGTCACGATCGCGGTCGAGGGCCATCAGATGACTCAGGCCCGCGCCGTGTGCCACGTGGGCAATCGCGAGATCCTCACCGTCAACGCAGCGCTGGGCGAACGGCCGATGGAGTCGTCCGGTCAGTGGGAGACGATGCCCGACGTCCCTCGCCCCGACGACTGCGAACCCCGCCGGCATCGTCTGCCGGTCGATGGCACGATCTCCGATCGCATCGACGAACGATTGGCGAAAGGGCGAGGGTTCGACGAGCTCGATGGCACGGCGGGCGACGGCCAGACGGTGATGTGGGCGCGCATCCCCGACGTGATCGAAGGTGTCGACGCCGCATCGCTCGCTGTGTTGGGCGACTTCGTGCCGATGGGCGTCGGTCAGGCACTCGGCATTCGCGGCGGTGGCAACAGTCTCGACAACACGCTGCGAGTGGTGCACCTGGTGCCCACCGAGTGGGTGCTGCTCGACATTCGCGTGCACGCCGTCGAGCGCGGATTCGGCCACGGGTTGGTTCACATGTTCGCCGAGGACGGCACGTTGCTGGCGACGGCCAGTCAGAGCTGCATCGTCCGCTTCTGGAAGGGTTGACCCATGACCGAGATCCCTGTTCGCCCCGGAATGACCGTGCCGTTGCCCGGTCCGCTGCACACCCATCGCGACAAGCTCGTCGAACTCGCCGACATGGGCTACACCGACATCTGGTCGGCCGAGGCCGATGGCGCCGATGCCTTCACACCGCTGGCGCTGGCGTCGGTATGGGAGCCACGCCTCAGGCTCGGTACCGCGATCGTGCCGGCGTTCACTCGTTCGCCGGCGTGCTTTGCCCAGAGCGTGGCATCGATGGCCGATGCCGCACCCGGCCGCTTTGCGATCGGCATCGGGTCGAGCAGCAACGTGATCGTCGAACGCTGGAACAGCGTGCCGTTCGTGGAGCCGTACAAGAAGGTGCGCGACATCGTGCGCTTCCTGCGCGACTGCCTGGGCGGCGAGAAGGTGGCAAAGAGCTACGACACGTTCGAGATCCAGGGCTTCCGCTTGGGCATCCGATCCGAGCAGCAGCCCCCGATCCTGGTGGCGGCTCTGCGCGAGGGCATGTTGAAGCTGGCGGCCCGCGAAGGTGACGGGGCGATCATCAACTGGTTGTCACCCGACGACGTGACCAAGGTGGCGGGGGTGGTGCGTGACGCTGCGGGCGGAGTACCGAAGGAGATCGTGGCTCGCATCTTCTGCTGCCCCAGCGAGAATGCCGACGCCGTCCGAGCCGCCGGCAAGTTCGCGATCGCGGCGTACCTGAACGTGCCGGTGTACGCCGATTTCCACCGCTGGTTGGGTCGGTCCGAGGTGTTGCAGCCGATGTGGGACGCCTGGCAGGCCGGGGACCGCAAGGCTGCGCTGGCGGCGATCCCCGACGAGTTGGTGGACCAGTTGATCGTGCACGGCTCGCCAGAGCAATGCCGGGCGACCATCCAGCGCTACTTCGACAACGGCGTGACCACGAGCAGCATCGCGATCATGCCGTTCGATCCCGATCTGAAGCACTGGGATGCGGTGAGGAGCCTGGCACCCAACGCCTGACCCCGAGTCGGGGCCGGCAGGTCAGGCGGCCTGGTCGAGCAACCATGCCGGCGCCAGGCGCTCACGCTGCGCCAGTTGGCGACGGATCTCGGCGATCTGGGCGAGCCCGCGCTCGCGGGTGCGACGGTCGAGCCGGAACTGGACGGGCAGCGGCGAGTCGATCAACAACGACAGCTGCTCGGGAGCTTCGGTGAGGGAGTTGCGGTGACGAGTTGCCATGACCGCATCATGCGACAGGGGTGTGACAGTCCCCCTCTCGACTCATGTCGATTCAAGTGGGGTGAGCGCTGACATCGCTCGAATGCACGTGTTCGAAGTGTCGCCGGGTTGCGACGGGCACGGGCGGGTGCTGATACAGGCGTGGTGGTCAGTGGTTGTCGGGGTCGTCGTGGTACCAGGG
>JAYSLK010000364.1:0-2200 GCA_043725585.1 Actinomycetota bacterium | reverse complement strand
CCACGCACCCGCGATCGGCTGGGACGTCCTACGAATGTCGCGCTTGGCGTGGCGAGAATCGAACTGCTGGGCCGTCATCCGATCGCGCACGAGCGACTCCGGCTTGCTGCAGATCAACGACATCTCGCTGACGTTCCTCAACGACGCGCTCGGCGAGCAGGTCGATCCGTTCACGTTGATGGACCCGGTGCAGAACGTCCGCGCGGCAGCGGCACTGTGCACCTTCTGGGCACGAAACGGCAGCTCGTGCTACCAACCGTGGTCGGCCACCTGACGCCGAACAGATCGACCTCACCGAGGAATGGCCAGGCGAAGCTCAGGCATCGAGCGAGATGACGTATGCCTGGTTCGCCGGCACCTGACCGCCGAGCACCGCATCGAACGCGACCGCAACGGCTGCCGGGCCGCGATGCTCGACGATCTCGAGCCAACCGGCAGCCGACTCGGTGAACACGTCCCAGGACGCACCCACGCGCTCTTCGAAGCCGCTGCCGCCCCAATCGGCCAAACGCCGCACCACGTGATCGGGTGCGAAAAACATCGCGGGCACGGGCCCGGGCAGCTGGATTCCGAAGCGAACGTCCTCCCAGTGCGTCGCACCCACCTGACAGCTGTGCAGCAGCGAATCGCCGAAATGGCCGTGCACCGCGGCCAACACCGTTGCGTCTCCCCCCATGTCGACCAGCACCGTGGGTACGGATGCATCGAGCGTGGCGACGTCGCCGTAGGTGACGACGCTGTCGTAGTAGCCGACGGCGCGGACGAAATCGGCGTTGCGCGACGACGTGAGGCCGATCACGTCGATCCTCGCGCGAGCGTGCAACAGCGCGGCGAGCGCGAGACCCGTCTTGCTCGACGCACTGGCGATGACCACCGAACGAGCCCCGAAGGTGTTCTCGGCGGCCAACCAGTCGTCGATGAGGAACGACGTCGTGAAGAGCGGTCTCAGCACGGCGTGCACGTGCTCGTCGTGCGCAGAGGCGCGATCGGAGATCCGCGAGTACTGGTTGTAGACCGGCGGCAGCATCGCCCGGTGAGCCGACTCGTCGATGAAGCTGGAAGGCGTGACCGAACCTGCGCTCACGACCAGATGGGTCGACATCGGGAAGTACCCGTACACCCGCTCACCGTCGCTGATGCCGTCGACCCGCGATGCGGCCACATCGGCGAACCCCCACACCGGCACTCGGCCCCAGCCGTTGTCGGCAGGGAAGAAGTTCCAGTAGCCCATTGCGTCGCCGAACGCGCCGTAGGTGATGTTGTTCGAAGTGAGCGCGGCGTGGTCGAGATGCAGCACGACCTCGCCAGCGGCTGGTTCAGGCACGGTCGACGTCACCGATTGGTGCTGTCGGAGATCGTCGCGGCGTACTTCGAAATCGATCGCCTCGTGGGTGGTCGCAGCGGAGGTGGCGGAGCTCGGGTCCATGGTCGACGACACTACGTGGCACCATGACCGATGGGAAGCCTCGCTGTCCGCGCGGGCATCACCGCCGCACGACGGGAGGAACGAACCATGGAGCGAATCCGACAGATCGATCCGAGCGAATGGGATCAACGGATGGTCGACGCGATCAAGCCCGCCGAGCGCACGCCGTTGGAGAACGGATTGATGCGCTACTTCGCCCACCGACCGGAGTTGGCGGGCGGGCTGATGGCCTTCGCCGGGTCGCTGAAGCGTCACCGCACCCTCGACTCGCGCCTCGTCGAGCTCGTTCGCCTGCGCGTCGCGTTCCACAACCAGTGCCGGAGCTGCATGGCGATCCGCTACACCGATGCGATCGACGCGGGGTTGACCGAGGACCTCGTCTGCTCGCTCGAACGCCCTACCGAGGCTGCCGGCCTCACCCCCGCCGAACGCGCCGCGATCCGATTCGGCGAGCTCTTCGCGACCAACCACTTGGCGATCGACGACGCCCTGTTCGCGGAACTCCACGAACACTTCGACGACGGCGAGATCGTCGAGCTCGCACTCGACGTCGCGCTCTTCGTCGGCGTCGGTCGGCTGGGCGCGATCCTGCACATGGTCGAGGAGCTCCCCGAGGCATTTCGTGGAACGGCGGTGGCGCCGGAGGCGGTCACCCCGTGGGGAAACGACGCCATCGTGGTCCGGTGACGATCTGACGGGCACCGCTCTGCGAGGCCGTTCTCACACCTTGCGTGAACCCTCGATGTCTAGTCGAGGTTGATCCAGAGGTTCCTC
>JAYSLK010000363.1:0-10479 GCA_043725585.1 Actinomycetota bacterium | reverse complement strand
GGGCGGCCGATGATGGCCTTGCGAGCGGTCACGACCACCGGGCGCTGGAGCAGCTGCTTGTGCTTCACCAACAGCGCGACCACCTGTTCCGGTGTGGCCGCGTCGGCCTCGGTGAGTCCGAGCTTGGTCCACATGCTGTCTCGCCGAACCAGGTCGGTCACCGGATCCTCGAGTTTGGTGATGATCGC
Source organism: Actinomycetota bacterium (assembly GCA_043725585.1). Classification (GTDB taxonomy): domain Bacteria; phylum Actinomycetota; class Acidimicrobiia; order Acidimicrobiales; family Ilumatobacteraceae; genus VFMC01. Next base: position 10,291 of record JAYSLK010000363.1, on the reverse strand, counting down.
CTCGAGGGTCGTCGCGTCGGGTGGTGTCTTGATGTAGAGGACGATCTCGGCGTCGACACCCAGTTCCTCAGCAATGCGCACGGCATTGACGGAAGAGTTTCAATTCGGGTTGTGGTAGATGGTGACCGTTGCCATGCCGGTCATCGTAGAGCCGCCGCCCGTGTCACACCCAGGTCATAGGGTCGGCTGTGCCTCCCCCAAGCATCCGGGCGCCTTGCGTTTCGCACGGCGCCGTCCTTGGAGGTCGCCCGTGTTCAGCAACTCTGCTCATCGTCATCTGCCGCGCGTCCCTCGTGCCAACATCGATCCGATCGGCTCTGCCAGCGAAGCGCTCGCCCTGGTGTCCCTCGCGATCGATCACCCGCTCCGCCACGAGACCGTGGTGATCGTGCTCGACGACGATCGCCTCGGCAACGTGATCACCGTGGTGGGCGACACCCAGCACGCCGATCTGTGCACGATCGTCGAGACCTTCTGCCTCGCCGCGTGCGGCACCACGGGCTCGGCCCTGATCGTCGCCACCGTCCGACCCGACGGCGCCACCCGTCCGGGCGATGTCGACACCTGGTTGGAGGCCAGCGCGCTGGCCGACACGTTCGACGTCGTCCTGCTCGAGTGGTTCATCATCGGTCCGGCCGGGCCGGAGTGCCCGCGGGATCTGATCGGCGAGCTCGAACGGTGGTGAGCTCGGCTCGCAGCCGGTCAACGCTCGGCGCGGCGTTGCGCCGGGCTCAGCCGCAGACCCGCGGCGCGCAGGCGGCGCAGCAGTTCCCGGCTGGGTGTCGGCACGGCGCCTCCGGTCACCATCTGGTCGTAGTACGCCTCGGGCACGTCGTAGTGGTCGCCATGAAAGCCGCGGCGCGGGATGCCGTGCCTGTCGGCGAACGCGTGCAGCTCGTCCAGGCTCTCGTCGCTCACCAGATGGCTCCACTTGCGGCCGTGCAGTGGCCAGCGTGGTTCGTCGATCAGCACCGTCACTCGCTCAGGCTCACACGGATCGAACCCCGATGTCATCTCTGGGCACCACGGCCCGGTGACGTCACCTACCCTCGGATCCGTGACGTCACCCGAGGTCGAGCTCCGTCGCGTCTGGCAGCGAGCTGTCGGCCGCGATCACGATCGGGTGCTCGATGCGCTGTTGGAACGTCATCGCGAACCGCACCGCCGCTACCACACCGCAACGCACGTGATGTGGGTGTGCCGCCACGTCGAACAACTCGCGCTTGCGCACCCCGTGCCCGACCTCGATGCCGTCCGCGTCGCCGCGCTGTTCCACGACGCCGTGTACGACCCTCGCTCCACCACGAACGAGATCGACAGCGCAGCACTGGCCGTGGCGCGGCTCGACGAACTCGGCTGGTCGACCGACCGTCGGATCGAGGTGCGCCGGCTCATCGAGCTGACGGCTGGCCACGTGGTCGACCCAGCTGACGATGCCGGCGCCGTGCTGATCGATGCCGACCTCGCCATCCTCGGCGCGAGCCCCAACGAGTACCAGCACTACGCCACGGCGGTGCGAGCCGAGTACACCCACGTCGATGATGTTGCGTGGCGCACCGGCAGGGCACGTGTGCTGCAGCACCTCCTCGATCAGGAGGCGATCTTCGCGACAGCGACGATGCGCGCCGCACGGCAATCATCGGCGAGAGCGAACCTCACGGCAGAGCTGACAAGCCTGCGCGACCGGCCTGTTGTCTGGCCTGTTGTCTGACCTGTTGTCTGACCTGTTGTCTGGCCTGTTGTCTGACGGCCCGCAGGCCGACGGCGTGGCCGGTCGTCAGTGGTGACAGCCGCAGCTGCTCCCACACACGCCACCGCGCGCAGCCGGTGCAGGGGCTGATGCCGCCGGCCCACCGGATGCACCCACGCTCGCGAACACCGAGAGCAGGCGGACGGAGTCGACATGACCCGACGTGCACTCCGCCGGTGCGCTCGACTCGCTCATCGGGCGACGCAACTCGAAGGTCTCGTCACAGGTGCGGCAGCGGTACTCGTAGAGCGGTATCACTCGTCACTCTACCGAACAGGACCAGATGCTGCCGATCCTGACGGAGCGTTGCGTACCTGGTTGACTGTCGAGGTGACCGAGATCCAGACCCTGCCGGCGCGAACCGATCCCGACCTCGACACCGAACACGTCCCGCAGACGGGCGAGCCGGTGGCCGCCCACATCGTGAAGACGAAGAAGGGCGAGAACGCTGCTGCCAAGGTGTTGGAGGCCCGCATCTACGGCACACCGCTCGAGGCCCTGTGCGGCCACGTGTGGGTGCCATCTCGCGACCCGAAGCAACTGCCGGTGTGCGAGGAGTGCAAGTCGATCTACGAGACGTACCGCATGTTCAACGACGGGCTGAACGAACGCCCGAACGAGTGATCACGGCGAGCGGTACGCACACGCCCACCACATCAGCACGACCAGCAACAGCACGACCAGCAACACCACGAGGGGAACCAACATGATCATCATCAGCGGCGTCATCTCCATCCCGCCCGAGAAGCGAGCGGCCTGCATCGAGGCGTCGATCCCGCTCCAGCAGGCCACCCGCGACGACGAGCCGGGTTGCAGCGCGTACGTGTTCAGCGCCGACCCGTGCGACCCGGGGGCGATCGCCGTCTACGAGCTGTGGGACGACGCACCCTCGTTGGCGGCCCATTTCCTCCACTCGAACTACTTCAACATGCGCGACATGTTCGGGCAGCACGGCATCACCGGCGCGGTGACCCACAAGTACCGCATCGACGCTGTCGCCACCGTGTATAACGCCGACCGCATTGCCACCACCGACTTCGACTGACCGCCAGCACCGTTCCGAGTTCCGTGAGCGACAGCCGACCGAGCAACGGCCTGCGCATCCGCGAGGCCGCTCGCGCGCTCATCGTCGATCCTGACGACAGGGTGCTGCTGGTGAGGTTCGAGTTCCCGGCGGGTACCAGGTGGGCGTTGCCCGGCGGCGGGATCGAGCCCGGCGAGTCGCCGGTGGAAACGGTGCGCAGGGAGCTCGTGGAGGAGGTGGGCCTTCGCGAGGCCGACGTCGGTCCGCACATCTGGACGCGCCTGCACATCGTCCCGTTCATGAACGGGCACTGGGACGGCCAGCGCGAGCAGATCCACCTCGTCCGGAGTCCCCGGTTCGAACCCTCGCCGGTGATGACGTGGGATGAGCTGAACGCGGAGTACGTCTTCGAACTGCGCTGGTGGTCGGCCGACGAGATCCGTGATGCCGACACCGTGTTCGTGCCGCGCGCACTCCACGAACACCTGCTGCCCGTGTTGGCTGGCGAACTCCCGGCAACGCCGCTCGACGTCGACGTGTGACTTCGACGCCAGTTCCCCGAGTGCGGACGCGAGCGAGGAACGAACCGGCGGCCCCTCGTCTGGCAATCTGGGGGAGATGCTGTTCACTGCGGAGGCATGGCCGGGGCTGGCCGATGGGTCGATCACGCTCACGTTTCGCACCTGGACCAAGCCGCAGGCTCGTCTCGGCGGCCGATACCGGGTCGCCGGCATGCTGTTGGAGGCCACCGAGTTGGGTCAGGTTCGTGCCGGCGATGTCACCGATGTCGATGCCGTTCGTGCCGGTGCGAGCGACGCCGCCTCGCTCCTCGCCCGCATGAAGGTGACCGACCCCGGACAACTGGTGTGGCGAGTGCAGCTGCGATACCTGGGCGCCGACGATCGCGCCGCGCGACGCGAGGACGGTGCGCTCGAACCGGGGCAGATCGATGAGCTCAAGACCCGACTCGATCGAATGGACCGTCGATCGGGCACGCCATGGACCCGGCAGACACTGCGGCTCATCGATCGCTACCCGGGCATCGTGTCGACCGCTCTCGCTCGCCGAGTGGGCAAGGAGCGGATGGCGTTCAAGACCGACGTGCGCAAGCTGAAAGAGCTCGGCCTGACGGAGAGCCTCGACGTCGGCTATCGACTGTCGCCCCGCGGCGAGGCCGTCGTGAAGGCCTTGGGTTGAGCGTCGCCAAGAGGGCCGTGGGATGACCGACCTGGTGGACCGCTCGTTCCGTGCCCTCGCGATCGCCGACACCCATCTCGGCGACGGCCAAGCGGCGCGTCTACTCGACCGGTTGGGCTCGCTCGTCGACGACATCGACGTGATCCTTCACGCCGGTGACATCACCGCCGTCTCGGTGCTCGATGCGCTCGCCGCGATCGCTCAGGTGCACGCGGTGCTGGGCAACAACGATCACGGTCTCGATCTGCCCGAGCGGTTCGAGCGGAGGATCGGCGGGCAGAACGTGGCGATGGTGCACGACAGCGGTCCGTCCACCGGCCGAGGGGAGCGGCTGCGGAGGTGGTTCCCACACGCCGATCTCGTCCTCTTCGGCCACTCCCACGTCCCCTGGCACGAGACGCACGTGAATGGCGACGGTCATGTGCAACATCATGTGAACCCGGCTCGGCGATGCAACGCCGCGGTCAGCCCCGGTGCACGACCGCGATCATCACGCTCTCGGAGTCAGGGATCCACCTCGAGTTCATCGCGGTGGTGTGACGACCGCAACGCCTCACCCGGCGACGGCGGTTTGACTTGCGGGCTCCATCTCGAGCGTCCGGCGTCGCTCGTGAACCTTGGCCTGACCATGGCGAACCGCGAGCACGCCGCCGATGATCGCGATCGACCCGACCACGACGTAGGTGGGCCACGGCAGCGCCCTGCCCGCGGCGAAGATGTAGACGTCGGGAGCCAGGAAGGTCGCGAGCGCCACCGCGCCCCATGGCACGGCAGCTCGGGTGCGACCGTCGACCAGCGCGCCCAGCAACCGGGCGCTCGCCAACGAGTACGGCGCCGATGAACCCAAGTCGACCGCCGCGTAGTGCCACGGGTTGACTCCGTAGCCCTGCAGCCAGGCACCGACTGCGGTGATGCGCAGCACGCTCCAGGTCATCACGGCCAGGAACCACATGAGTTCCAGGCGATCGCGGCGTCCTTCGGTCACGGCGGGTCACCCTACGACGATCCGCGCAGTCACAGTGGGCACACCCACCTGGTGGATAGCGTGGTCAGACGTGCCCACCTTGCGCTCAGAACGCCACCCCCGGCTCGCACGCCTGAGCGTCTCCGACGTCTCGGCGTGTCGCGCCATCCACGGACTCACCGCCAGCGGGATCCTCGCCGGCATGCTCGCGATCATCGCTGTCCTCGACGGGTCACCTCGCGCTGCGGTGTTGCTGTTGTTGCTCGCCCAGGTGATCGATGGGATCGACGGACCGCTGGCGCGGCACTACGACATCCGCGCCGTGATCCCGAAGTACGACGGATACATCCTCGATCTCGTCATCGACTTCGTCACCTGCGTGCTGGTGCCGGCCGTGTTCGCGTGGCAGTTCCTGGTCGTCGGGCACAACGCCTTCGGCGAGGTCGCGATCGCGCTCATGCTCACCACGTCGGCGATGTGGTTCAGTCGCACCGACATGATGACCGACGATCACTGGTTCAGGGGCTTTCCTGGCGTGTGGAACCTCGTGGTGCCCACGCTGTGGCTGCTCGATGCCCCTCAGGGCGTCGCCGTTGCAGTGCTCCTCGGTCTGTCGTTGTTGTCGATGACCGATGTGCAGTTCGCCCACCCGGTGCAGGCCGAACAGTGGCGGCGCGCCAACATCGGGTTCCTCGGCATCTGGATGACCACGATGTTCGCACTCACGCTCGAATGGCCCTATCGCCACACCATCGGCAACATCGCTCTCATGACAGGGCCGGCGTGGATCGCCCTGTCGACCGTGATGCGCATCCGCAGTCAGCGATCGCTGCGGTTCAGCTGAGCGGGTTCTCCAAGCCAACACCGGGCCCGGCGCGGCGGTGCGACTTCGCCCACGGGGCCGTCCTCAGCTACGACTACACCGTGACCGATCACACCCACGCCGCACCGAAGCCGCTTCGCGAGGAGCGCCAGCCGCCGCGCGAGGGCGTCGAGGAGGTCGCTCCGGGCATTCTCCGGCTGCAGTTGCCGATCTCGCTGCCAGGCCTCGGTCACGTGAACTGCTACGCGATGGAGGACCGCCGAGGGATCACCCTCGTCGACCCCGGCCTGCCCGGACCGCGCACCTGGCGCGAACTGCAGCGGATCATGAGGACCGGGGGTCTGGCGATCGACCGAGTTCACTCGGTGGTGGTGACGCACTCCCACCCCGATCACTTCGGCCAGGCCGGTCAGTTCAAGAAGCGATTCGGCGCCGACGTGATCACGCACCGATCGTTCCGCACCTTCCTCGATCCCGAGGCGGAAGACCAGGAAAGCGCCGACGGCCTGGAGACGATCGACCGACCGGTGAAGGCCCAGGTGGAAGCACTCCAAGGCCAAGATCTCCGTCGCGGTCCGTTCGCGAAGCACACACCGTGGGGTGGCGATCCGTTCTCGATGCCGCGCAGCCGCCGGTTGCGATACTGGGCCATGCGCAAAGCGGCTGGCCGATTCGTGGCGACACCGTCGCCGACGCGCCGGGTGGAGGACGCACAGGTGCTCGAGCTCGGCGGCAAGGAGTGGGTCGCGGTGCACACACCTGGCCACACGATCGACCACCTGTGCCTCTACGACCCCGTCGGCGGCGTGATGATCAGCGGCGATCACGTGCTGCCCACGATCACCCCACACATCTCCGGTCTGGGGACGACGATCGACCCGCTGAAGGACTTCTTCGACAGCCTCGATCTGATGAAGACCTTCGACCAGGTGACCACGGTGTTGCCCGCTCACGGACTGGAGTTCGGCGATCTGGCCGGCCGGGCCGAAGACATCAAGCGGCATCATCACGAACGACTCGAGAAGCTGCGCACCGCTTCGGGAGAGCTCGGTCAGGGCACCGTGCAGGAGTACATGCGGGTGCTGTTCCAGCAACGGTCGTGGGGTTCGATGGCAGAGAGCGAGACCTACGCCCATCTCGAGCACCTCCGCCTGATGGGCGAGGCCCAGGTGGACGAGAGCGGTGAGCAGCTGCGGTACAGCCTCGGCTGAGGCTGACCACCACCCCATCCGAGTGTGACACGCCACCCCGGGGTGGCGGGTGGTACTCGGTTCGACGCCGTGGGACTCGGGTGGGGGTGTGGGACTCGGGTGGGGGTGAGTCAGCGACCGGCGAGGGCGGCAACGACGGGGGTGAAGCCGTCGACGTCGCGGACGGTCACGTGACTGACGCCGATCTGTTCGCGCAGGCGTTCGAGCTTGTCGATCACCTGGTCCACCGAGCCCATCAGCACGAAGGGAGTGTCCTCCAGCAGCCGGCGATCCATCGCGAATCGCTCCACCGCCGCATCGAGCTTCGCTGCGCCGTCGTCGCCGATGTAGGTCGCCTGCACGAGGATCGAGCGCTCGATCGCCGAGTCGCGATCACCTGCGGCCTCGGTCAGCCAGCGACTGCGCTCGGCGACGTGCTCGATCGCGAAGCCTCCGCCGTTGGGCACTCCCCCCTCGCCGTGATGCAGACCGGTGAACTGGAAGATGTCGGCGAAGCGAGCTGCCAATGCAACCACTCGACGACCATGACCCCCGATCAGGAACGGCACGCGATCAGCCGCCGGACGCACGCCCAGCGACTCGAGCTCCACGTGGTGATGCTGGCCGTGGAACGACGCCGCGCCCGTGTCGAGCAGCGAGCGCACCACCGCGAGCGACTCGCCAAACCTTGTGACACGTGGTCCCGGGGCGCGCAGCTCGAGTCCGATCGCGTCGTGCTCGCTCTGCATGTACCCCGTGCCCCAGCCGAGCACGAGTCGCCCCGCGGTCAAGCGGTCGACTGTCGCCGCGGTGCGGGCGAGGAGCACCGGTTGGTGGAACTCGTTGTTCAGCACCAGCGGCCCGACCTTCAAGCGTTGTGTGGCCCCGGCGGCAACCATCAGCGGCACGAACGGATCGACCGCGCCGATGTGGTCGTAGCTGTACAGCTCGTCGTAGCCGAGCGCCTCCACGTTGCGGGCGAACGCAGGCAGCGCCTCGGCATCGTCGAACGGAGCGACCTGGATGGCGAAACGGAACGGACGGACCATCCCCCGACCGTACCCGCCACCGTCAACACCGCGATGAGAGATGAGTGGTCCTGGCGCACTCATCTCTCATCGCGGTGTCAGCGGAAGTCGCGGCTGGCGGTGCTGGCGGGAACGGGCAGTGGGACGAGCTGTTCGGCGACCACGTTCACCACGCCCTCGCTGCGTTCGAGCCGGCCGCGGATCATCAGCGCCGCGGCATCGCGCGCCACCGCACGATGCCGCGCCCAGCACCCTTTCGAGATCACCACGTTGATCAAGCCTGTCTCGTCTTCCAGGTTCATGAACGTGGTGCCTTGCGCGGTCATCGGTCGCTGCCGGTGGGTGACCACTCCGGCGATCGTGACGCGCGACCGAGGCTCGGCGGTCTGCAGCTGATCGGAGGTGAGCACGCCACGGCGGTGGAGCTCATCGCGCAAGAATCGGGTGGGGTGCCCGGTGGGGGCCACACCTGTCGCCCACAGATCGGCCACGGCGGTCTCCACCTCGTCCATGCCCGGCAACGGCGGTGCCACGATGCCGGTGACGATGCCCTGCAACCTGTCGGGCCGCGACTGCACCGCAGCACCCACCTCCCACAGCGCCGTACGTCGATCGCTGGCGAAGCACTCGGTGAACGCACCTGCGGTGGCCATCGCCTCGAGCTGGGTCTGCGACAGCTGCGGCACGCATCTCACGAGGTGCTCGACCGAGGCATACGGCCGACCGGCCTCGATCTGCTTCGCCAACTCGCTCCCGATACCGCGCACCGAACCGATGCCCAACCGCACCGCCACCCCTCCCACGCTCTCCTCGCATGGCTCGAGCGTGGCCGCCGCCAATGACGCGTTGAGATCGGGTGTGTGCACGATCACCCCGTGACGGCGAGCGTCTTGCACCAACGAGTGCGGGCTCCAGAACCCCATCGGCTGCGCGTTCAGCAGCGCCGCGCAGAACGCCGCGGGTTCGTGGTACTTGATCCACGACGACGAGTACACGAGGTAGCTGAAGCTCACCGAGTGCGACTCGGGGAAGCCGTAGTTCGCGAACGCTGCCATCTTCACGAAGATCTCGTCGGCAACCGCACCGGTGATGCCGCGCTCGGCCATTCCCGAATACAGCCGAACCTTGAGTTGTTCCATCCGCGCCCTGCTGCGCTTGGATCCCATCGCCTGGCGCAGTTGGTCGGCCTCGCTGGGGGTGAACCCGGCCACGTCGATCGCCATCTGCATCAGCTGCTCCTGGAACAACGGCACACCGAGCGTCTTGCCCAGGCTGTTCTCCAACAGCGGATGCAGGTAGGTGATCGGCTCCTGACCGTTGCGACGCCGGATGTACGGGTGCACCGACCCCCCCTGGATGGGACCCGGACGGATGAGCGCCACCTCGACCACCAAGTCGTAGAAGCGGCGCGGCTTCAGCCGCGGCAACGTGGCCATCTGTGCCCGGCTCTCGATCTGGAACACGCCCACGGTGTCGGCACGACAGAGCATCGAGTACACCTCGTCCTCCTGCGGGATGGTGGCCAGATCGACCTCGTAGCCGCGGTGGGCGCGGATGAGATCGACCGCGTAGTGCAGCGCCGAGAGCATGCCGAGGCCCAGCAGATCGAACTTCACCAGGCCCACCGCGGCGCAGTCGTCCTTGTCCCACTGCAGCACGCTGCGCTTGTGCATCCGCGCCCACTCCACCGGGCACACCTCGATCACCGGCCGGTCGCAGATCACCATCCCGCCCGAGTGGATGCCGAGGTGGCGCGGCGCATCTTCGATCTCGGCCGCCAGGCTCATCACCGTGGCCGGAATGCTCACGTCGGGTTGCTCGGCGGTGGTGGCGACGCTGCCCCATGCATCCACCTGCTTGCTCCACGCGTCCTGCTGACCCGGTGCGAATCCGAGCGCCTTGGCCATGTCGCGCACCGACGACCGCGCCCGGTATGTGATCACGTTGGCCACCTGCGCGGTGTGGTGCCGGCCGTAGCGCTCGTACACGTACTGGATGACCTCTTCGCGGCGATCGCTCTCGATGTCGAGATCGATGTCGGGTGGACCATCACGCTCGGGCGACAGGAAGCGTTCGAACAGCAACCCCAGCGACACCGCGTCAGCCTTGGTGACGCCGATCGCATAGCAGACCGCGCTGTTGGCAGCGCTGCCGCGTCCCTGACAGAAGATGTCGGCCCTGATGCAGAACTCGACGATGTCCCACACCACGAGGAAGTAGCCGGCGAAGCCCAACCCCTCGATCACGTCGAGCTCGTGGTCGATCGTGCGCCATGCGCGAGCCCGCAGCGAGAGGTCTTCGCCCGGCGCAGGGCG
>JAYSLK010000362.1:0-2568 GCA_043725585.1 Actinomycetota bacterium | reverse complement strand
AACCGCGTTGCAGGACGGCGACCTCACGCTGGCCGAACGGTTCTATCGCGAGGCAGGGGACGCGGCTCGTCGGATGGGCTCGCTCCGCGGCCGTTCGTTGGCCGCGTTCGGGCTTGCGGGCATGGAGTTCGAGCGTGGGGCGCTGGAGAAGTCGCTCGATCTGTTCATGGAGGGCCTCGAGTTGGATCGTCTGGTCGACCCTCGCGAGTTGTGGTCTGACCACATGATGGTCGGAATCGTGGCGGCGCATCTCGGCCGACGCGAGTTGGTCGAGGCGCAGCTTCGTGCGATCGAGGGCTCGGATCGACCGTTGGTGCTCGGCGTGCAGGCGCTCCTTGCCGGTTGTGTGGCTCACCTCAACGGCATGGCCGCGGTGTCCGACGAGCAGTTCGATCTGGCGGTTCGCCGGTTCGCGGGGATGAAGATACGGACGCATCTCCAGTTTGCCCTGACGGAATGGGCGCGGTGCACCGCCGATCCGACTCTGGCCGCTGGTTTGGCCGGGGTCGTTGGTGAGCTCCGCCGTGCTCGCATCACCACCGACGATGTGATCTCGCGCATCGACGGGCTCATCACCGACCGCTGACCCGGACAAGTCGTCGGTTGCTGCAGTTCGCCTGTCCCGGCCAGGGCCGAGTACACCTGACGCGATGAGCACCCCGGTCGACGACGAACTGTTCCATCCCGTGGGCGACCACCCGTCATGGAGCGAGAGCTACTATTTCAACTTCGTCGACCCGACCACGGGAGTGGGGGCGTTCACTCGGATGGGCTTCCGGCCCAACGATGGGTGGGCAGACGCGCTGCATGCGGTCTACCTGCCGGGTGGGCGAGTGGCGTTCACGTATGGGCGTCGCACCGATCTCACGCCTGCGGTGGTGGCTGGCCTCGGACCGGTCGACCCCGCGGTGGGCGATCTCCTGCTTCGTCGCGGCGAAGCCTTCAAGCGGTGGGACATCGTCTACAACGGCGCCGCCCAGGACATGGACGACCCGACGGTGATGCTCGCCGCCACGAAGGATCGCCCCGAGGGTTGGCATCGGCCGGCCCATCTGGAGATGGACGTCGCCTTCGAGGCGATCAGCGAACCTCACTACGCCGTCGGCGGAGCGCAGGGGCACTTCGAGCAGACCGGCCGTGTGACGGGCACGATCCGCCTCGGTGACGAGCACTGGATCGTGGACGGCTTCGGGGTGCGCGACAAGTCATGGGGCCCGCGCACGTGGCAGGGCCCCAGCGGGAGCGCAGCCAAGGAGGCGGGCCCGACGGTCGCGGAGACCGGCTGCTTCCTCAACTGGTTCTCGATGAACTTCGGCGCCGACCTCGCGCTCGGTGGCGCCGTGGGCAAGACCGTCGACGGCTCGTTCCGGGGCAAGGGTTGGATCCAGCGCAACGGCGAGACGCTCGACCTCGACCACGTGACGATGACGACGGTCTACGACCCGACCAACCCGTTGCTGCACGAGACAGTGCAGCTGAGCGGCACCGACAGCAACGGCGAAGCGATCGTGGTCGATGGCACGGTGATGACGATCTGCCCGACGAAGATCCCGCGTCGCGACGGCGTGACCTTCGTGAACGAGGGCCTCGCCCGGTTCGAGACCGATGGTCCGAATCCTGGGGACGGCCGAATCACCGGGTACGGCATCGCCGAGCACTGGCACGCCGTCCCGCGCTGACCACCCCACCCCGCGATGAGAGATGACCCTGCCGCCCCCATCTCTCATCGCGGGGTTCGGCGTGATCAGGCATAGCTGCGATCGGCGAGCGACATGCCCTCGTGGAGCGACGCGAGGGCGAAGCCGGCGGTGCGGCGATAGCCCTCGGTCACCTCTGCGATCTCGTCGGGTGTGATCACATCGTCGATGCTGACGAAACCATCGGGGGCTCGCTGTTCGACGAGCTGCATCGGTAACTCCGGGCCGAGGCCGCGATTGGCGAGCACGATCGCCGACGTGGCGGGACGCCGCTCTGCGTCGTACCGATCGAGAGCGGCCACGGGGTCGACGATGTCGCGCAGACAGCCGGTGAGCACACGAGCGTCGAGGATCGCCTGCGACGCTCCGTTCGAACCGATCGGGTACATCGGGTGAGCGGCGTCGCCGAGCAGCGTGGTGCGTCCGAACGACCACCGTGGCAATGGGTCGCGATCCACCATCGGGAATCGGAAGGTTCCTGGAGCGGAACGGATCAGTGCGGGCACGTCGAGCCAGTCGAACCGCCACCCCTCGAACGGCGCGATGAACTCCTCCAGCACGCCTGGCCGGTTCCAATCCTCTCGTTCCGCAAGCTCCGTGTCGTCGGTGCGCAACTCGGCGATGAAGTTGAACAGTTGTTGCCCGTCGGCGAGATCGGCCACCGGGTAGCCGACGAACTTCTGCGCGGGGTGCCCGGCCCAGATCATCGTTCGACCGTCGAGCACCGGCTGCACCCTTGCGAGGCCGCGCCACAGCAGCGCACCGTTCCACCGCGGCGTGCCTTCGCCGGGGTGCTGCTTCGCGCGAGCCGCCGAATGGATGCCATCGGCAGCAACGAGGATGCAGCCACGCACGCGGCGTTCGATGGGCC
>JAYSLK010000361.1:0-3261 GCA_043725585.1 Actinomycetota bacterium | reverse complement strand
TTCTTCGGTGCGACCTTCTTCTCGGGAGCGAGCACCATCGTCATGTTCCGCCCTTCGAGGCGGGCGTACGCCTCGACCTTGGCGAGCGGGCCGAGTTGTTCGATCACCGAGTCGAGGATCTTCGAGCCCAGTTCCGGGTGAGCCATCTCACGGCCTCGGAACTGCAGGGTCACCTTCACCTTGTGACCATCGTGCAGGAAGTCCTGCATGTGACGGACCTTGGTGTCGAAATCGCCCTTGCCGATCTTCGGACGGAACTTCACTTCCTTGATCGATACCTGGACGGTCTTCTTGCGTGACTCCTTGGCTTTCTGGCTTTCCTCGTATCGGAACTTGCCGTAGTCCATGATCCGGCACACGGGCGGGTTGGCCATCGGCGCAACCTCGACGAGATCGAGATCGAGCTGACGGGCCAACGTGAGCGCCTCGGGAAGCGCCTTGATTCCCAGTTGCGCTCCGTCTGAGCCGATGAGGCGAACCTCACGAGCCCGGATGCGTTCGTTGTACCGGTGTTCTGGTGTCTGCGGCGGTGCTATGGCTGATCAATCCTGTGCAATGGGCTGTCCTCCCAGTCGGGTCCACGGTTCTCGAGGGAAAGCCGCGGACACGACGAGAACGAGCCCGGCTGCACGCAGCCGGCGATCGATCGAATCGCATCATCGACCCGGGCGCACGAAACGGACCGGAGGACCGTCGAGTGGCCGGGTGGGGGAACCAGCCCCACTTCGCCTCAGTTGTGGCCGATAGGGTACCAAAAGTGAGCGACGAAACCTCGAGCCACTCGAACACCCCCCATGACCAGGCAATCGATGACCAGGCATCCGATGACCAGGCATCCGATGACCAGGCACCCGATGACCAGGCACCCGATGGCCAGGCACCGGACGGCGACCCGGGCGATACCCGGGCGAACGACACCAGGTTGGACGAGGCTCGCGACGCGCTCGAACACACGCGCCGGCGTCTGGCCGAGGCACCGGCCGAGGTCGTCATCACCAACCACGTGATGGGTCTGTACGAGCTCGCCGCGATCCACCTGGGCGCCCAGCCACCGGATCTGGCTCAGGCTGCACTGGCGATCGACGCCGTCGGCTGTCTCGTCGAGGGGCTCGGTGAGCGACTCGGTTCCGAGGCCGACACACTCGCCGTCGCGCTGTCGAACATCCGTCTCGCGTTCGTCCAGATCAAGGGAGCCAACGCCGGCTGAACCTGCCGATCGGGGCACGGCGCACCTTGCCGTCGCGCACCTCCACACCCTCGGCCCGGAGCACCTCTGCCTGCTCACGCTCGTGCCCGGGCACCAAGCGTCCGGCCGCGTTCACCACCCGCCACCACGGCAGTTCGAGGTCGGCGCGACCCACGCCCTCGGCCGCGTCCTGCTCCGCATCCTCGCCCGCTGCTGCCAACAGACGCCCCACCAGACGGCTGAGCCCTGGATACCCGGCATCGGCGGCGATGTCACCGTAGGTGACCACCTCACCCTCGCTCAGCGACCGGATCACGTCGACGATCCGCCTGTCGCGTTCATGCCGAGGGTCGAGTTCAGGCCGGGGGTCGTGCTCGTGGTCGTGGTCGAATGTGGTCATCGCCACGCCGATCGATCAGGCCGGGCGAATCGAGCTGGCTTCCCAGCGCCCGAGCTTGGCCAGCAGGTCGAACGACACCCTGGCACCCACCTCGATCGTTCGCGACCCGTCGGCGATGGCGATGCAGTGAAACGGATGGCGAGTCGCATCGGCGGTCTCGACTTCGCCGAGGCCCACGTGGGCGTCGAACACCACCACGATGCCGGTGCGGCCGGCCTCGTCTCCCAGGACCACGTCCGGCGGGTTCACATCGATCACGGGATGATCTTGCTGATCGGCATCTCGAGGATGCCCGTCGCTCCTGCGTCCTTCAACGCCGGGATGAGCCGGTTGATCTGATTCTTCGCGACCACGGTCTCGACGGCAAACCCGCCCTTGGCGGCGAGTTCGTTCACGGTCGGTGCCTTCATCGACGGCACCAACGCCAGCACGGCATCGAGCTGTTCGGCGGCGACGTTCAGCTTCAACAGCACCTTGCCCCGAGCATCGAGCGTGCCGTTGAGCAACGTCATCAACTGCCCCATCGCGTGCCGCTTGTCGAGATCGTCGTATGCAGCTCGATTCGCCACGACCTCGGTGTAGCTGGTGAGGATCTCGTCGATGATCCGCAGCCCGGCGGCGCGCAGCGCCCGGCCGGTCTCGGTGATGTCGACGATGCAGTCGGCGATGTCGGGGATCTTCGCCTCGCTGGCACCGTACGAGAGCCGGATCTCGGCCTCGATGCCGCGCTCGGCGAAGAATCGCCGGGTGAGCTCGGGGTACTCGGTGCTGACCCTCAGGCCGTGAGGAAGGTCCTCGATCCGCTGCGCGGGCGAATCGCCGGCGACGGCGACGACGACCTTGATCGGCAGCGATGTCGCCTTCGAGTACTGCAGTTGGCCGAGGCTGACCACATCGCTCGAGGTCTCCTCCACCCAGTCGCGACCGGTGATGCCGATGTCGAACAAGCCCTCGGCCACGTACGTCGGTATCTCCTGAGGCCGCAGGATGCGCACCTCGGCGATGCGCGGGTCGTCGATGGTGGCCTTGTAGTCGATCGACGACGACCGCAGCACCGGGAGATCGGCAGCTTCGAACAGTTCGAGCGTGGCCCTCTCGAGCGAGCCCTTGGGGAGGACGAGTCGCAACACGCGGTTGACGCTATCGGTCGACGATCGCGACGGCCGTTCCAATTCCGACGACGATCCTGTTCGGGTGGTCAGTGGTTCGTGGGCTCCGCGTGGAGCAGACGAAGCGCGTGCGGCAACACGTCGATCACGGCGGCGAGCTGCTCGACACAACCCTTCGGGGATCCGGGTGTGTTGCAGATGATGGCGTCACCACGGATGCCGGCCACGCCGCGCGACAGCCGTCCGAGCGGGCTGATCAGTCGCATCGCCTCGGCGAGGCCGGGCGCCTCACGCTCGATCACCAGCCGGGTGCCTTCGGGGGTCTGATCGCGAGGGGCGAAGCCGGTGCCGCCGGTGGAGACGATCACGCCGGCGAAGCCGTCACTCATCGCCCGGAGCATCTCGGCCACGGCCTCGGCGCCGTCGGCCGTGACGCGGTGGTCCGTCACGTCGAAGCCGGCCCCGGTCAGCTGAGCGACGAGCGCCCGGCCGCTCACGTCGTCGCGAGTGCCGTGCACCACGCCGTCGCTGACGGTGAGGACCTTGGCCTTCGGCGGAGCCTCGAC
>JAYSLK010000360.1:0-1712 GCA_043725585.1 Actinomycetota bacterium | reverse complement strand
GAGCCGGAGCCCGTCGGCGCGATGGGGGCGGTTGAGCTCGGCGCGCAGCGACTCGAGCTCGGTGAGATCGACGGCCTCGACGTAGGTGATGTGGGGGATCTCCGTCCACGAGCTCGTGAGACGCCCGGCGATGCGGCGGCGCAGACCCCGAACCAGCTCGACGTGCGGCTGGCCGTCCGGCAGGGGTGAGCGGTCGGTGCCAGGGGGCCGATCGGACGCGAGTAGCCGGTCGAGGTCGGAGTGGAGCACGCGGCCGTCGGCTCCCGAGCCCGCGACCGTGGCGAGGTCGATGCCGAGGCTGGCGGCCCGGGCCCGCACCGCCGGCGCGGCCAGCGCATGGCTGCCACGGGAGGCAACGACCGGAGCGGCGCCGCTGGTCGATGTCGTGTCGATCGGTGCGGCGGGTACGGCGGGTGCGGCGGGTGCGGCGGGTACGGCCGGTGCGGCCGGTGCGGCCGGTGGGAGCGAGGGCTGGCCCGGCTCGGTCACAGGAGGCGACCCGTCGAGCTCGATCGACACCATCTCGCCGCCGACGGCCAACACGTCCCCAGGTTCACCGTGCAGGGCGACGATCACCCCGCCGACGGGGCAGGCGACCTCGACGGTCGCCTTGTCGGTCATCACCTCGGCAAGCACCGACTCGGTCGACACTCGGTCGCCCACGGCCACGAGCCAGGAGATCAGCTCCGCCTCGGCGACGCCCTCGCCCACATCGGGCAGCTTCACGCCATAGATGCTCATGCCGCCATCACCTTCACCATTGCTCGGCCCACCCGGCCGGGGCCGGGGAAGTACGACCACTCGTGCGCATGTGGATAGGGCGTGTCCCATCCGCACACACGAGTGACGGGGGCCTCGAGGTGGTGGAAGGCTCGTTCGTGCACGGTCGCACTCAACTCTGCGCCGAACCCCGAGGTGAGCGTCGCCTCGTGCACGACGAGACATCGACCGGTCTTTCGCACCGACTCGAGGATCGTGTCGATGTCGAGCGGAACGAGGGTGCGCAGGTCGATGATCTCGGCGTCGACTCCGCTCTCGTCGGCCGCTGCCTGGGCCACATGGACGAGCGTTCCGTACGTGAGCACGGTGAGGTCGTCGCCGCTGCGGTGTACGCGCGCCTGGCCGAGCGGGATCGTGTAGTGGCCGTCAGGCACCTCGCCCAACGGGTGCTTCGACCATGGCACGATCGGTCGATCGTGGTGGCCGTCGAACGGGCCGTTGTAGACGCGCTTGGGTTCGAGGAAGATCACGGGGTCGTCGTCCTCGATCGCGGCGAGGAGCAGGCCCTTGGCGTCGTACGGGTTCGACACCACCACGGTCTTGAGACCTGCGACGTGGGTGAACAACGCCTCGGGGCTCTGCGAGTGCGTCTGTCCACCGAAGATGCCGCCGCCTGTGGGCATCCGGATCGTGAGCGGTGCGGTGAAATCGCCAGCCGAGCGGTGGCGCAGCCGCGCTGCCTCCGAGACGATCTGGTCGTAGGCCGGGTACACGTAGTCGGCGAACTGGATCTCCACGCATGGTCGCAGTCCGTATGCCGCCATGCCTACGGCGACGCCGACGATGCCTGCCTCGCTGATCGGCGTGTCGAAGCATCGGTGCGAGCCGAACCGTTCCTGCAGGCCGTGGGTGCATCGGAACACGCCGCCGAAGTAGCCGACGTCTTCGCCGAACACCACCACGGTGTCGTCGCGTTCCATCGCGATCGCATG
>JAYSLK010000359.1:0-2106 GCA_043725585.1 Actinomycetota bacterium | reverse complement strand
TTCGGCGCTGGTGAGCTCGGCGAGCAGGGCCCGCTCGACGCGACGGATGCCGGGTAGGAACTGGTCGGCGACGGCTTGGCCGTCGTCGGTGATCTCGATGAGCACGCTGCGTCGGTCGTCGGGGTTGGGGATCCGGCGGACCCAGCCGTTGTATTCGAGCGCGTCGAGCGTGCCGGTCATGGTGCCCGAGGAGGTCAGCGTCCGCTCGCTGATTTCGCTCGGCGTCAGAGTCCGTTCGGCACCCTCGATGACGGCGAGGCTGTTCAGCACGCTCTGGGGAACGTCGAACGTCGCGAGCATCGCTCGTTCAACTTCGATGTTCATGGCGCTGCCGGCGCGGATGAGGGTGGCGAGCACCTCAGCCGTGAGCGAGTTGCCGTCGGGGTACTCCTGGCTGAAATCTGCGTCGACTTTCACGACCCCCAGCGCAGCGGGAGAGACCGGGATGGCACTGGCTCTCCCTCGCCGACGTGAGCCCCGTGCGTCAGGCACGCTCGAAGATCTCGATTCGCGGTTCCGACGCGACGCCACCGCGCTGCATCGCCGCAGCCGGGGCTAGGTCGGCGGCGAACGCCGACGCCTGCTCGACGGACGGGAAGCCGTGGGTGGCGAAAACGTCGTGGGGATTGCCCGGCGCACGGAACACCTGCGCAGCGGTGCAACGGTGTGTGGAGCCGAAGGCGGCGACGCTCTCGTACGCGGCCCGCCGTGTGGCGTAGTCGGCGACGGTGTGACGAACGGTCAAGGTGGCGCTCAGGGCGGACTTCTCTCTCCGAGGGAAGCTACTTGCTTCCATGTGGTCATCATGGAAGCTACTTATTCGCTTGTCAAGTATCTTGAATACAGAATACATTTCCCCGAGATTCGTCCACCTGTTCAGCCCGAGCGCGAAGGCGGTCATCCGCATCCCTGAGCCCTGCGTCACCGCCAGACACACCAGCATTTGCCTCGCGGCCGTCCCATCCTGAGCTCCCCTACGTCTTGACGGTCGGCAACGCCAGGTAACGAGGCCTCCCAAGGCATGGCACCGACCAGCCATGACACACTGCAGCGCGGCCCAGATCGAACCTTCGATATTCCCACCCGGGTTCCGCTGCTCCATCGCCACATACCGCCGGGTCGAGATCATGACCAAGCACCCGACCGCTGCCCGCACCATCTACGAGGGCCTGTTCGGCTAGACCGCACAGGGTGATCCCGACGTCTACCTCATGTTCCCGCCCGCCGACGGCGGCACCCCGGCGGGCTCATGCCAGCCCGCGGCATACCGACCTACGCAACGTTCGGTTTCGAGGTCCACGATGTCGATACCAGCCACCGACGGACGATCGAGCTCGGCGCCGCCAGCTCAGCCTCCGGAGTCCGCCCGGATCGTCAGATGGTCTCGATGGTGAGGCGTGAGCGGGTGGCGTCGGCGATCTTGCGGATGTGGGTCGGGTTCGACGTCACGACGGCGTCGTGGCGGCGGATGGCTCCTTCGACGACGGTGACGTCGACGATGTCATCGTGACCGGCGTGCGCGGCGAGCGTGCCGACGGCCTTCGCTTGGTCTTCGGTCAATGGTTCGGTGGTGCACAGGGCGAGGAAGCGGGCGAGGCTCGCCTGGCGCGGTCCGCCGCGCCAGGCTTCGGCGAGTACGGGGGTCGAGACGGTGGGGGAGACCTCGAGCGCGAGGAAGCCGGCGTGCAAGGCCCACATTCGTCGGTCGTTGCGGTCGGCGGCGATCAGCGCGCCGGTGTCGTAGGTGACACCGTTCATTTTAGGCGCTCTTGCGTGCCGGTTGACGGCGCAGCATCGCCCTCGCTCTGGCGAGCCCGTCAGCGAGTTCGTCGGGCGTGAGGTTGCCGTGCTGTCGTTCCCACTCGGCGACACCTGTGCGGCCGGCATCGATCCGTAGGCGATGCGCTGCGGTGTCCGCGATCCACGCGCTCACCGTGGTGCCTTCCGCGGTGGCGGCCTGGTCGATGGCGTCGGCGAGGTCAGAGGGGAGTGATATCGATCGCTTCTGTCGTTGAGCCATGAGGAAAATGGTAGGACAGGGGGTAGGACAGTGCAACGAGAATTCCTGCACCATTCCTGCACAAGACTCGGCCGTACCTGTCGGAC
>JAYSLK010000358.1:0-4762 GCA_043725585.1 Actinomycetota bacterium | reverse complement strand
CCACTCGTCGAACTCGAGTGAGCCCGAATTCTGGCTCTCCTCGGCTCGACCAGGGCATGCGCGAGCGGGCTCGCATCACACGAGCAGTCTGCTCGACGGCACTGCCACCACTACGCCGTAACCCGCGAGGGTGCAACCGCCGTTGCAGAGTACGGCCAGGTCGGATCCCGTGGAGTGGTAACCGGACCAGTCGGACGCGAACACGATCTCCCATCCGCCACCATCATCCAGATGGAGGTCGACATGATCGATGTCGGCATGGGCGAGGTTGATCGCGATCACCGTGGCAGTCAGGAGTAACCGACGACCGGCTCCACGCCGGACCGGACGAAGGCGGACGAGTCGAGCGACTCACTCCCGAGCGTCGCCACGACGTGTTCGTCATCGTCCGCGACAACCAGGCGACGCAGCTCGTTCTCCTGCAGCAGGGTCGAGTCCCGGGAGACCCGCCACAGTGCGGAGACCAGCGTCTTCCAGCGCTGCGGATCGTGTGCATCGGCCCGACCCCGTTGGAACTCGGTGCGGAGCGAGCGATACCACAACGCAACCGTGCGGCGGTGGGTCCAGAGCAGGAACAGGGCGGCGGGTCGGCTCATCGGGCGAGTGAGCCGTCGGAAGAGGTGCGCGTTCATGGGTGCCACATACCCAGGCCGTGGGTTCGTGAAACAACCCGAACGCGATCCGACCCCGCCGTGCGGCGGGGTCGGACTCTTTCTCTCAACTCGGCCTGTCAGCCCGGCGCACCTGCGCCGAATGGTCAGACGCTGGCGTTGCGCTGGTTGCGCACCCAGTCATGGGCTGCGCTGACCTCTGTGTACTGGCGCTGCACGACCGTGCGCAGGCCGTCGGAGATGTCCCTGTCCAGCGCGCGCTGGAACTCGGCCACTGCATGGTCCTCGCCCTGCTCAGCTGCCTCGAGCACGCTCTGGGCATCAGAGCCTGAGAACGCGTCCTTGACCGCCATCCAACCGCGATGCACGACGCCGGCCAGAGAACCTTCTTCGTCGATGTCGTCGCCGTATGCGGCAGCAAGGGCTTGTAGCTCGTCGGCCATCGCGGCACGCCGAGACGACATCTCGCGGAACCGATCGCAGAGATCAGCTCGGTCGGTTTCGGCGAGCTGCTCGGTTGCCTTGGCGAAGCCCTCCTTGCCGTCCTCGAGTGTCTTGATCAGATCCTTGGTAACTCGCTCATCGGTTGACATGTGTGATGTTCCCTTCGTGTGGGTGGTATGACGTGGGGACTTCCCCGGGCCGGACGTGACCGAACCGCTTGCGTGGTCGCTCTTGTGGCCGCCTCACGAGAACGAGCCGTGGCCGTGGGCCAGGCTCGTGCTCGTGGCGCTCGACGATCAGGTGGTCGAGACGATCAGATGGCCGAGCGACGGTTCGTCGCCCGGTAGACCAGCAGCGCGACGAATGCGCCGACGATCGAGCCGATCAGACCGGAGGCCTGGAGGGCTCCCTCGGCAAAGTCCTCACCGAACAATGCCCAACCGAGAAAGCCGCCGATGAACGATCCGACCACGCCGAGCAAGATGGTGCCACCGATCGACATCGGGTCCGGTCCGGGCACGAGCAGCCGTGCCAAGAAGCCGGCGATGAGGCCGATGACCAACAAGAACACGATGAATCCGAGCATTTTCTTCTCCTGAAGAGTAGGGGTGGGTGGGTGACGTCTGGTGGCCTACCCGGTGCCGAGCGGTTCAAACATTCCCCGCCGGAGCGCGCCTTCGTGCCGCGCGTCAGAAGGCCAGGGGTAGGGTCCACAACGTGGGGATCCTGGAGCGTCTCAATGTCCGGGTGTCCGGCGCGCCGGATTCACCGCCGGTGATGTTTGCCCACGGCTTCGGCTGCGATCAGGCCATGTGGCGACACGTCGCGCCGGCGTTCGCTCCGGACTTCCGAGTGGTGCTGTTCGACCACATGGGGTGCGGCCGCTCGAGTGCGTCGTCATTCGATCCTCACGACTACACCTCGCTCGAGCGATATGCGGCCGATGTGATCGACATCATCGAAGCGCTCGACCTGCGCGACGTGGTCCTCGTCGGCCACTCGGTGAGTGCGATGATCGGAGCGTTGGCGACGATCGCAGCACCTGAGCGATTCGCTGGACTGGTGATGATCGGTCCCTCGCCTCGGTACGTTGACGATGACAGCTACGTCGGAGGGTTCACTCGCGGCGACGTCGACGAGATGCTGCAAACCCTCGAGAGCAACTACCTCGGATGGTCGAGGGCCATGGCGCCGGTGATCATGGACAACCTCGATCGCCCAGAGCTCGCCGATGAGCTCGAATCGAGCCTCTGTTGCGTCGACCCTGCGATCGCTCGGCAGTTCGCTCGGGTCACATTCCTGTCCGACAACCGCGCCGACCTGTCACGGATCTCGGTGCCCACCCTCGTGGTGCAATGCGAATACGACGCAATCGCTTCGAAGTCCGTCGGACTGTACGTGCATCAGCACATCGCCGGCAGCGAGTTCACAGTGCTCGACGTTGCCGGCCATTGCCCGAATCTCTCGGCGCCGGAACAGACGGTCGAGGCGATCAGGCCGTTCGTGGCGCGGCTCCCTCTGCGCACGTGAGCGACGAGCCCGATCCGGCGAGAACGACCGGAACCTTCGGCAGCCGAATCGCCAGCGATGCGCTCGAGGACGCGGTCAACGACGGGCCATTTGGACTCGTGATCACCGATGCGCACGGCGTCATCCAGTGGGTGAACGTCACGCTGACGCACTGGCTCGCACTCCGTGCCACCGAACTCACGGGCAGACGTACCTTTCAGGAGTTGCTCGCCCCGGGCGGGCGGATCTACTACGACACTCACGTACGCCCGCTGCTGCACCTGCAGCACCAGGTCTCCGAAATCGCCCTCGAATTGGTGCGCAGCGACGGCAGCCGGATGCCGGCTTTCGTCAACTCCCGCCTCCGTCGCGACCAAACCACCGGTCAACAAATGGTCGACATCGTGGTGTTCGATGCCACGCTACGGCGGAGCTACGATACCGAACTGCTCGCCGAACGCCGCCTCGCCGAGCAGTCCGAGACACTGCTGCAAGTGATGTACAGCATCGCCTCGGGACTGGGAGGCGCCATCTCCATGGACGACATCGTCGCGGTCGTAGCCGACCGAGGAAGTGCCACCATCAGCGGTGCCAGCTGCGCGATCTGGATGTTCGGTGACGCCGGTCGGTCGGTCGTCCGGGTCGGCGGCGGTCGCGACGCCGGCCACTCACGGTTGGAGATCACCGTGCCGCAGAGCGCTCCCGCGCTGGACCGCTTGGCCGCCGGGGAACTGGTGGTCATCGCTGATCGAGTGACGATGCACGACGAGTACCCGCTCCTGTCGAAGTGGATGGGTGCCACCGGCGTCGACAGCGCGTTGATCGCCCCCTTGATGGTCGACGGAGCGTTGGAGGGCGCCATCAGCTACGGATTCGCCACGGCCCACGAGTTCGACAGCGCCGAGCTGCGCGCGGTGACAGCGCTCGCCACACAGACCGAGCAGGCCTTACGCCGCGCACGCCTCGTCAGTGCGCAGCTTCGCAGCCAAGAGCGGCTCGAAGCACTGCTCGAGTTCACCGACCAGCTCTCGGGCGCGCTCACGCTCGACGACGTCGTCGATGCCATGGTCGATGGCAGCCAGAGGTTGCTCGGAGCGATCGGCGTGCGAGTGGCCTTGCTCGACGACACCGGCCAGCAGGTGGACTTCGTCCGAGGCCTCGGGATCGGCGGTCGAGTCGGGCTCAGGATCCCGATCGAGAGCAACTCCATCGGATGCACAGCGATCCGCACGGGTGAAATGCAATCCGTCGAGGATCGCCAAGCTTTGCAGGAGCGGTTTCCCGACAGTCCGATTCTGTCCGAGCCTGAGTTCGGACGAGTCGTGGCCGCGCAACTGAGACGTGGAGAGCAGGTGCTCGGAGGGTGGGTTCTCGCCTTCAGCGACGAAGGCCCAGCGGACCTCGAGGACATGAAGCTGATCGAGTTGTTCGCCGCTCAAGCGGGTCAGGCCACCCAACGCGCCGCGCTGCACGACGCCGCTCACTCCGCCCGCATGTATGCCGACCTCCGCCGGCTCATGTCCGAGGCGCTCAACCGGGCAGTGACCACTGCCGAAGTTGGCCGAGTCGTCACCGGAGAAGGGCGCCGAGCCTTCGATGCGGCTGGGTTGGCGTTGTTCGTCGTCGATCTCCACAACCCGCTCGTCCTCGTTGCGGAAGCCGTCAGCGGACTCGATGGTGTCACCGTCGCGGCCTCGGCGAGCATCGGCGACGTGACCGTGTCAGCCGATCTGCCCGGGTGGGCACCGCTGCGGTTCGTGACCGGTCACAGCGCCGTCGTTGCCGCGCTCGCGGGCTTGCTCGATGGCGTGGGCTGGGAGGCGGCGGTGCTCATGCCTCTCGGCCTGTTTGGCAGGGCGATCGGGCTGACCGTCGTCGGGTTCGACCGGCTCGATGCCCTGAGCTCGGCAACGCGGGCGGCCCTGTCCAGCTTCTCCGCCGAGGCCAGCGTCGCGATCGGCCGCGCCCGTCGCTTCGACGTCGATCATGACATCGCGATCACGCTGCAACGAAGCCTGCTGCCTGTCGTTCAACCGTTGCACGACTGCTGGGCGGTGAGCACGTGGTACCAGCCGGGAAGTGAGCTGCTCGAGGTCGGCGGCGATCTGTTCGACGTCACAGAACTGGACGACGGCCGCATCGTACTCGTCGTCGGCGATGTCGTTGGTCATGGGCTCGACGCAGCAGCGTCCATGGGG
>JAYSLK010000357.1:0-2566 GCA_043725585.1 Actinomycetota bacterium | reverse complement strand
CTTGCGTGCGCGATGTTCACCGTGATACCTGTGGCGGCCGCCGCGCTCACCTTGTGGTTCGTGAGGCGGTGGAGTGTGTGGTGGTGGCGGAAGCGAGGCCGCACGCTCTTCGCCTCGCTGCCGTGGCTCATCGCCGTGCCCACCTTCTTCGTGTCGATACCGTTCCTCCTCGTCGCGCTGGGCCTTGCGATGGCGGTGCTTCGAATCGGCGTGCTTCGACAGGCGGTGACTGGCCAGGCCGGCCGATTCGCGGCGATGGCGATCGCGGTCGCCGTCATCAGTTTCGCGTCGGTCGCGCTGATCACCGACATCGCCGAGATCGTGTAGCTCAACTGGCCGTGCGGGCCGAGACCTGGAACGGCGCACCGCCCGTCGGCCGGTTGACCACCATGCCGACAGGATGCGGGGTCTCTTTGGCGGTGGGCGTGACATCGAGTCGTTGGGCCAGACGGGCGACGATGAGGGTGAGCTCCATCTGGGCGAGCGCGAACCCGATGCACATGTGGGGGCCGCGTCCGAACGGCACCCACGCCTGATCGGCGATCGCCTTCTGCTCGGCGGTCAGGGTCAGAAGTCTGTCGGGGTCGAAACGAAGCGGGTCTGTCCACGTGTCAGGGTCGCGACCAGCGAGGTGCGGTGACCACACGACAAGCGTTCCCTTCCGGATCGAATGTTCGCCGATCCGGAGGTCGGTCGCAGCCATGCGTGCGGCGACGAGGCCGGCAGGATGGAGCCGAAGTGATTCGTGGACGACGCGCTGAGCGAACTCGAGACCGGCGAGCGCGGTCTGGTCGGGCTGGATGGCTGCTGTGCCGATCGGTCCGAGGACCGCGTCAGCTTCGGCACGCAATCGGCTCCAGGCGTCGGGCGCCAGGGCCGCGCACCACAGCACCCATGCGAGCGCTGATGCGGTGGTGTCGTAGCCCGCGCCGATCAGTGTCTTCACCTGGTCGCGAATCTCGGTGTCCGACAGCGTGCCCTCGAGCACGATCGCTTCGAGGACATCGAACGGGTCGCCGGTCGGATGGGATCGCCGCAGGGTGATCTCGGCATCGATGATCGCGGCGATCGCTCGGCCGTCGGCTCTGACGCGTGCACGCGCGGTCAAGGGGATCGGGTGAGGAAGCTGTTCGACCAGCGGTGCTTCGATGAACTGCTGCGGGCGTTCGTACAGCTCGCCGATCTCGTCGGCGCGTACGGCGAGCCGCTCGCCGAAGAAGGCGTGGACGGTGATGCAGAGGATCAGGTTGCGGCCGACGGGGTAGAGGTCGAGCTGAGTCTGACGGCCGTCGAGCGATTCCGCCACGCGGTCGATCGCTGCATCGGTGCGGGCCACGATCATCGGGATCCAACCGTTGAGCCGTCGACGGCTGAACGCGCTCTGGACCGAGCTGCGCCGTCGGCGATGATCTTCCCCGTCGGACACGATCATCGAACCCTTGCCGACGACGAACCTCACCCCGACCATGTTGAACTTGTGACCCCAACGAAACGACTCTGCCGGCATCGAGAACATCTGATGCAGCAGACCGGGACCGCCGATCACCGCGATCCGCGTCGGGCCGAACCGCAGCTCGCTGATCGGGCCGAACGTCTCGTACAGGGAATCGAGGGCGGTCGACGGATCGCGGAACAGTTGGCGCGCTCGCC
Source organism: Actinomycetota bacterium (assembly GCA_043725585.1). Lineage (GTDB taxonomy): Bacteria > Actinomycetota > Acidimicrobiia > Acidimicrobiales > Ilumatobacteraceae > VFMC01. The sequence continues at coordinate 916 of JAYSLK010000357.1, read as the reverse complement.
GCATCTTGTCGATGCCTCGTGGTCCGGGCAGCTGGGGTCCGGGCAGCTGGGGTCCGGGCAGGTGTGTGGCCGACACCGGGTTCGCGGTCGCTGGAGCCATCGTCACATGATGGCCCGATGCCTCCCGGGCAACATCCGTGAGATGACTGATTCGCGGTCCTGCGGCGTGGTCGTACGATCTGCAGATGAGGTTGGAGTGCCCAGATGGACCGTGAAATCGACGGTGTGATGGCTGGTCCTTCGGGCGCCGACGGCGGGATCACCACGATCGTGTTCGCCGACGTGGAGGGTTCGACGGCGCTCGTCGACAAGGTCGGCGACCATGCCGGCATGACGGCGGTGGTGCGTCAGCTCGACCGAGTTCGCGAACGGATCGACGCCTACGGCGGCCGTGAGGTGAAGTCGCTCGGCGACGGCCTGATGCTGATCTTCTCGTCGCCTCGTCAGGCGGTGGGGTTCGCCTTGGCGGCGCAGCGTGCACTCGCCGGCACCGCCCCACGGGTGCGCATCGGGATCAACACGGGCGAAGTGTTCGACGTGCACACCGACCCGCTGGGCGGGGCAGTGAACGCTGCGTCCCGCATCGCCGGGCGTGCCGAAGGCGGCGAGGTGCTCGTCGCCGATGTGGTGCGCCAGCTCGTCGGGGTCTCGCCCGCGATCAGGTTCGCCGACCGCGGCAAGATTCGCCTGAAGGGCTTCAGCGAGCGATGGCACCTGTGGGCCGCTGAGGACAGCGCGGCCTCGACGGCGGCTCGAGGAACCGTCGGGCGCAGCATCGAGCTGGCCGCACTTCGTGAGATGGTCGCATCGACGCTGAGTGGGGTCGGGCAGACGATGCTGTTCGAGGGCGAAGCTGGGATCGGCAAGACACATCTGGTTCGCGAGGCGATCGGTCTGGCTCGAGCCGCCGGGATCT
>JAYSLK010000356.1:0-2348 GCA_043725585.1 Actinomycetota bacterium | reverse complement strand
AGCCGACTCGGGTCGACGACAATGTCTGCGTCGGTCGTGAAGGGTTGGTACGTGGGCAGCCGTCCGGCGGTGCGCAGGTACACCGCCTGTGCCCCCACGAGCACCACGGCATCGAGCTGCTCGCGTAGCGCTGACAGCACGTCGAGCAGCACCCTTCGCGCTTCGATGTACTCGATGCGGGGCAAGTCGCTCATGTCTTCACGCTTTCAGGCCGGACGAACGCCAGCGCGGTTCATTTCGACGCATCCAGGTGAGCAGCGCCTCGCCCTCGGCCGGCATGCGCCCCGGTCCGGTCAGACAGTCGATCGCGGCCTGGGCGACCGACACGGACCGCACGCCGTTGGTGTCCTTGCCGCGTTCGAACACGATCGGGTCATACGGCTGGGCAAGAACGACGTTCGCTCCGGTCTTCGCCTGCAACAGGCGAGCCGTCTTGGCGAGCCGCTCGGCGTCGTCGGTGTAGACGATCGCCATCTCGGGTGCAGCGACCGGTGAGATCGTCGAGGCGACGAACGAACCGGTGACAGCCCAGCGACCGACGCGGAGTCCGGACAGGTCGTCGACCAGCCAATCGGGTCCGGCGGTTGCGATCCAGGTCGATGTCGTGTTGGCGTCGAGCAAGGAATACGTCGCGGTGATCTTCCGCAGCAGCGGTTCCCATTCGGCGGACGTCACCGGTCCTCGAGGGGCGCGTTCGATGACGAGTTCGTCGGCAAGCACCTGCAGCATCCGCGAGACGTACCCGTCATCGAGGCGGAGAGCGGCGGCTAGATCGCCTGCGGTGTACGGCGGGCGAACCTCGACGAGGGTTCGGAGTAGCGCCCACGCTCGTGGCCCTCGAAGAGTGGGCGCCTTCGATGGCTTCGGATCGGGGTCCCGCGCTGCGCCTTCGGTTCGGATGTAGAGACCGGGGCGACCGAGGCGGATCTCGACGTTGCCCGTTCGATCGATGTAGCTCGCCCCACGCTCGCGCAGCAGATCGCGCGAACGCTCGCTCAGCCAGTCGACCGAGACGAGCGCCCGGTCCTCCGACGGAAGCCACAGCCCGCGGACCTCTCTTGGGTCCATCCTGTCCTCTGTCAGCAAGCGGAAGTTGCCATCCGTGCTGGCGGCATCGGCGACGCGGAGGAATGTGACATCACCTTCTTGCCTGGTGGCGCCGACAGACCAATCGGGTGGAAGGAGCGCGCGCAGCTGTGCGATGGTCGCGTCGATTCGTCGCCGACGCGCTGCTGGCACTGGTGGACGGCTCACGATGGCACGATACCCCAATCTGTCCAGAATAGCAATCTGTTTGTTACAGGCAGATTGGCATTTCAGGCAGAACTTCTAACGGAACTTCTAGCAGGGTGCTGAAAAACCTCTGATTGGTGCTCGCGTTGGTGGGTGGCGCGTGGAAAACTTTGGGGATGCGTGGTCAGGCTGATCCTCAGGTGTCGATGGTGATGGTGTCGTCAACGGCTGATGAGTTCATTCCGCCGGGGCATCCGATCCGCAGGATCCGCAAGATCGTCGATGAGGTGCTCGCTGCGTTGGATGGCGAATTCGCGGCGATGTACTCGGCTGGCGGCAGGCCGTCGGTGCCGCCCGAGGCGTTGTTGAAGGCTTGTGTGCTGATGGGGCTCTACTCGATCCGTTCCGAGCGTCAGTTCTGCGAGCGTCTCAACTACGACTTGTTGTTCAAGTGGTTCATGGACATGGCGATCACGCAGCCAGCGTTCGATCCGACCACGTTCACCAAGAACAAGACCCGTTTGCTTGAACACAACATCGCTGCCCGGTTCTTCGCGGTTGTTGTCGACCAGGCCCGCCTGCGTAACTACGTGTCGTCGGACCACTTCAGTGTTGATGGGACCTTGTTGGAGGCGTGGGCATCGCACAAGAGCTTCCAGCCCAAGGACCCGCCCGACGGCGGTGAGGTGGTGCCGGTCGACCCGACAGCGCAGACCGAGGGTCGCAACGCGGAAGTGAACTTCCACGGTCAGAAACGTACGAACGACACGCATCAGTCGACCACTGATCCTGAGGCGCGGTTGTTCCGCAAGAGTCGCAACACTGCCGCCACGTTGTGCTTCGCTGGGCACACGTTGATGGAGAACCGCAACGGGCTGCTCGTCGACATGGAACTCACCCAAGCCGACGGCTACTGCGAACGGGCTGCGGCGATGACAATGCTGAAACGGCTTCCCAAGCGTGCACGTCGGCGAACTGTCGCTGCCGACAAGGCGTACGACACCGCAGGCTTCGTTGCGGACACCCGCGCTGCAGGGTTCACCCCGCACGTCGCGCAGAACACCAAGAACCGGCGTTCCGCGATCGATGGGCGCACCACCCGCCACCCTGGCCAC
>JAYSLK010000355.1:0-5489 GCA_043725585.1 Actinomycetota bacterium | reverse complement strand
GGCAGGTCCGGTGGTCGACCACCACTTCGTCCACCTCAAGATGGCTGGCGATCTGAAGGCTCAGGGACTCCACTGCGACGCGATCATCGACGAGGGATTTGGTTTCGACATCCAACTGTTCTGGTTCCCGCACCATGTCGCCCCTCGCGAAGGAGGTACCCGGTTCGTGCCGGGCAGCCATCTCCGACGAGTGAACATGGATGACGTCTCTCGGTATCAGCACCTCGCGGGCGATGAGTACTTCAGCGGTGACGCCGGCACCGTGGTGATCTTCCATCAGGGCCTGTGGCACGCGGGTGCTCCGAACCACGGCAGCCGGAACCGGGTGATGGGCAAGCTGCGGCTCAATCCCACCGTGCCCCAGGTGCGCCTCTGGGACACGAGCGACCTCGCCGAACGCAATCGCAACGACGATCACATCTGGGCCCGCATGGACCCAGGCATGGTGGCCGCCACCTTGCGCGGATCGGAGAGGTGGTACGAGCCCTCGGCTCACCGTCTCGAGACCGTGCAACGGGCGCGGCTGTGGCGCTACATCACCGGCGACAACGAATTCGACGTCGACTGGTACCTCACCCGTACCGAGCGCCGCGCCGCATTGGTCACCCCATGAGTGCTCGCCAACAGGTGTTGATGCTGTGGCTCGCGAGCCCCACGCTCGACGCGCACGTGCTGGGATGGGCCTTCCATGACGGTTCGGCCGGCGCGGGGCCGCAACCCGAGAGCGACCCGCCGTACCCCAACGGTACGGCCGCCCTCGTCGATGGGTGGCGCCTCCTGCAGATGTCGCCGCTGACACCGCCGATCCCGGGCCACGAGCGTGAGGTCTCGTTCTTGAAGCACGAGTTCGTCTTCGAACGGATGGTCGACGTCGACGCGGCTTCGGTCACCGACTCGACTCCGGGACGTGAACGGTCGGTTCTCGAGCACTGACCGCCGGCCTCGATGGCAGTGCCGGTGGATGGGTGATGGCCGGAGGGTCAGCTCTGTTGGTTGTCGGTGTTGCGACGGAGCCGTTCGGCCATCGAGCGCATCACCAACAACGCGAATGTCGGGTGATTCTGCGCGAGATACGTGAACTCCGCCTCGTCGACGATGGCGACGTTGGTCGGCGCGGCCGCCACTGCGTGAAGGCTTCGCGGCGCCCGGTCGATGAGCGCAAGCTCACCGATGATGCCTCCGACGTGCACCGTCTCGACGAGTCTGAGCCCGTCGTACAGTTCGATCGAGCCCTCGAGAACGGAGAACATCGAGTCGCCGTCGTCGCCCGAGGAGAAGAGTCGCTGGCCGACCGCGAGCTCTCGGGTGACTCGTGAGTGTCGGAACAGGTTGATCTCGGTGCTCATCGCAAGCGATCCTGCTGCGTTCGTCGAGGTCGATCCAGGTGCGGCACCAACTGTTCACCTGCTGCTCACCTGAGTGTCAGATGAGCCGGGTCGAGTCGGCCGAACGGCTCATGCCATGTCGCGCCACGCGGCGAGGCGCGCCGCGCTGTCGTCGCCAGGCACCGGCAGTTGACAGACGACTCTGAGGCTCGGCCACTCGCTCGCCGTGAGTTGCTGGTACTCGAAGACCAACGATCCAGCACGAGGATGCGAGTAGGTGCGCAGACGTGTCTGGAAGTGGGCGACGTCGGCTTGCGCCCACCATTCGGCGAACTCCGTGCTGGTGACCCGCAGACGTTCGACGAGCGACACCACCCCGGGATCGGTGCGCAGCGACGCGGTGCCGGCTCGGAACTCGGCCAGGATGCGGGGCGCCTGCACGGCCCAATCCGCCAGGAGATCGCGAGCCGTCGGCTCGGCGAAGATCACCCACAGCAGGTTGCGGTCGGCGTCGGCCAGGCGATCGATCGTCGGATACAACCTCGACTGGGCCCGGTTCCACGCCAAGAACTCCCAGCGCGGACCGAGAACGTATGCCGGGGCCGGTTCCATCGACGTGATCAGCCGTACGAGGGCGTCGGGTGCCTGCTCGATGAGCTCGACCGCAGCCGACGGCACAGGAGTGGCGAGGGCGAGCAGGTGCCCTCTGGCCGCATCGTCGAGCAGCAGCGCGCGGGCGAGCGCCTCGAGCACGTCGATCGACGCGTTGATGCGCCGGCCCTGCTCGAGCCATGTGTACCAGGTGACCGACACCCCGGCGAGCATCGACACCTCCTCGCGGCGAAGTCCTGGAGTGCGGCGGGCGCGCCCCACGGGCAGCCCGACATCGGTTGGCATCAGCGCGTCGCGGCGCGCCCTCAAGAACGCACCGAGCTCGTCGCGTTGATTCACCCACCCATTCCATCAGCAGCGAGACCATCCCTGGTGGCACGTTTCCGGCAGCACCGGCTCGAACCGGGTGCAGCGACCACCCGTCCGAATCCCACACCCCCAACCGAGTCCCACACCCCCGTCCGAGTCCCACGAGGTCCTTCGGAGTGCCAGCGGCCACCCCGGGGTGGCCGCTGACACTCGGATCCAGCAGAGATGCCCGCCGGTCGTCCCGACGCACCCTCCGCGACGGAACGTCCGAAGTACCCTCCGGGCATGGCGTACGGCGAAGCGAGCGACGACGGTGCCCCGCTCACTCCCGACGAACGCGCCGCGATGCGAGCCTTTCTGCAGCGAGCAGAGGTACGTCTGAGCACCATGCATCGCGTCGCGACCGCGCTGCTGTCGGGTGCGGGCATCCTCGTGCTGCTTCCGGCTCTCGAGCGCGACTCGGTCGTCCAGGTACTGCGCACCTTGTTCGTCGGTCCCATCAGTTGGTCGCGTGGTCTCCTGGCGCTCGGAGTCGGCACGTCGGTCCTGCTCGCGCTGGGTGCCTTCTGGCTGCTGGTCGTCGAGCTCACTCGCTTCTACTTCCACTCGAACCACATCCGTCACGACGACGCTGGGTTCTTCACGCCGCGGTTCACGCTCACCGGTCTCCGATTGCCGAGCGATGAACTCAGCCCGCCGGCCGACGAGGCTTTCGAGACGATGCATGGCCTTCCGGACAACGTCGAGCTCGTCGTAGCGAAGAATCCCATCGCCCGCCAACGCATCGATCGCCAACTCGATGCGTACCCCGGACTCGTGCAGTCCGATGCCGCCGAACCCGACCGCGCCAGAGCCGACGCACTGTTCGAACTGGCCGCATCTCGTCGCCGCTCGCTTGCCGAGGAAGTCGCGAAAGTCGAGTACGGCATCGTGCGCCATGCGATCCGATTGCAGGTGATCGTGCTGCGGTACGTGAAGGCGCTCCTCGTCATCGTCGCCACCTCGCTCGCCTCGTTCGCCAGCGCAGCAGCGGTGAACGACCGGGCGGTGATCACGGCGGCCGACGAGCGTTGGATCGCTGGGGTGCTGCTCGTGTGGGCGCCGGTGGTGGTCCTCGTCGTGGGTGCCCCGGCGCGCTGGCTCGAGCGCCTGCTGAAGGCCGAGGGAGCCCAGCACACCGCGCTCGGCCGAGATCACGAGCTGACGCAGGTGGAAGACGTGACGGCTCGTGCCGCCGCGTTCACCTGGGTCCTGGCTTCGGCGGCAGCGGTCAGCTTGCTCGCCGACCACCCCGTGACCGACCAGGGCAGGATCATGACGATCGTCGTCATCGTCGGTTCTGCCGGTGCCATGGCTTTGCAGGGCTTCCGGCGAATCGTCCGCTCGCGTGAGCGGCTAGAAACACACACATGATCTCGCTGGATGACCTGCTGGCCGACCTGGAACTACTCGTCGGCGTCGAATCGCCGTCGCACGAACTCGACGCGCTCGATCGGTGTGGAGCAGTGCTGTCGAACATCATCGAGCGGCGGCTCGGGTCGCGACCCCACATGATCGCCACTGACGCCGGACCGATCGTCCATTGGAGCGCGGGCGGTGCACCGCGGGTGCTCGTGCTCGGCCATCACGACACGGTGTTCCCCCTCGGCACCCTGGCCAAGCGGCCGTTCACCATCGTCGATGGCACGGCAACAGGCCCAGGCGTGTTCGACATGAAGGCCGGCATCGTGCAGTCGATCCACGCGGTCGCCTCGCTCGAGGATCGTTCGGGCATCGAGATCCTCATGACGCCCGACGAGGAGGTGGGCTCCGAGGCGTCGCGGGCGCTGCTCGAAGCGAGGGCTCAGGCATGCGGTCGGGTGCTCGTCGTCGAGCCCAGCGCCGACGGCGGAGCGCTCAAGACGGCTCGCAAGGGCGTCGGCACCTTCGAGGTCGTGGTGCACGGCAGGGCGTCCCACGCCGGGCTCGAGCCTGAGAAGGGCATCAACTCGCTCGTGGCCGCAGCGGAACTGATCGGCAGGATCGCAACATTCGGCGATCCGCTGCGGGCCACCACCGTCACGCCCACGATGGCAACCGCCGGCACCGCCGAGAACGTGGTGCCGGCCGAGACGCGGGTGCGGGTCGACGTGCGGATCGAGGACCCCGCGGAACAGTTCCGCCTCGAAGGAGCGATGTCCGATCTGGCCGCAGCAGGGTCATCGGTTCGCGGCGCAACGGTCGACATCCTCGGCGGCATCAACCGGCCCCCGATGCACGCGTCGGCCTCGGCATCGCTGATGCCCGTCGCCGAGCAGGCGGCAGCTGCGGCCGGGATCATCGATCTGCGTGGTGTCGGTGTCGGTGGGGGAAGTGACGGCAACTTCACGGCAGCGCTCGGCATCCCCACGCTCGACGGTCTCGGGGCTGTCGGCGGCGGTGCTCATGCCGATCACGAGTACGTCATCGTCGACACCATGGTCCCGCGAACTCGTCTGCTGGCCGAGTTGATCGCCAGGCTCTGAGGCGATCCACGACCGCTGACCATCGCGCAGTCGAACGGAGCGGCTTCAGAGGTCGGGAGAGTCGACCGCCGGTTCGGCGTTGGTCAGCGCAGCGAGGTAGGCCATCGACTCCCCAGTGTTCATGGGCGTGGAGAAGTAGTACCCCTGTGCGTGATGGCATCCCAGTGCCCGGAGCTCATCGAGCTGTTCGGCGGTCTCGACGCCCTCTGCGATGGCTGCGAACCCCAGCTCTCGCGTCAACGAGAGCACCAGCTGCATCAATCCCGATTCGCCATGGATGAGGCTGCGATCGATCTTGACGTAGTCGGCCGAGAACTGCTTGAGCATGGAGAGGTTCGAGTACCCCGTGCCGAAGTCGTCGATCGCGAAACGCACGCCGAGCGCTCGCAGCGCGTCGAGGCGGGGGAGCGCAGCGTTCAACTCGTCCATCACCATCTCCTCGGTGATCTCGAGGGTCAACGCCGAGGCAGGGAGCTGCGCCGACGACAACGCATCAGCGATCACGTCGACGAGGCGATGGTCGAGCAGTTGGTTCCTTGATACGTTGACCGACATCGTGATCCGCGGAGACAGCAAACGCATCCGCGATGCAGTGTTCGTGGCCTCACGCAGGACGTACTCGCCGAAGCTCCTGGCGAATCCGGCGCTTTCGACGACCGGCATGAACTCCTTCGGTTGGAGGAGTCCGCGCACCGGATGCTGCCATCGGGCGAGGGTCTCGAAGCCGAGCAGCTCACCC
>JAYSLK010000354.1:0-5508 GCA_043725585.1 Actinomycetota bacterium | reverse complement strand
CGACCTGGCGCTGCCAGTCGCGTGCGACGGCTTGTCGCCGCCGCAATGGTCGTCGCAGTGGCCTGCGCAGCATGCAACGGATCGGATGGCACTGCTTCTGACAGCCCAGTTCCTGGGATCACGGAGCCTGCCACGTCATTCCGTCCACTCGAACCTGGGACCAGCTGGCAGTGGCAGCTCGACGGTGAGATCATCGACGAGACAGTGCTCGACCATGTGACGAACAGCCGCAAGATGTACGACATCGACATGGAGACCACCGACCGCGCGACGATCGAGCGGCTCCAGGCGAAGGGGATCTACGTCGTCTGCTACACCGAGACCGGGGCGCGCGAGTCGTACCGGCTCGATGCCGACCGATTCCCGGAGACGGTGCTCGGCAACACCGTCGACGGCTACCCCGACGAGCGCTTCGTCGACATCCGCGCCATCGACGTGCTGATGCCGATCATGATCGACCGACTCGATCGTGCGGCGGACAAGGGCTGTGACGGGATCGAACCAGACCTCGACGACACGTTTCGCTCCGACACGGGATTCCCGCTCACCATGGTCGACCAGTTGGCCTACAACCGATTGATCGCCGATGCGGCACACGCACGCGGAATGTCGATCGGGCTGAAGAACGGCGTGACCGACGACGGCGAGTTCCTGCGGGAGATGTCGGCGTTCACCGATTGGGCACTGAACGAAGAGTGCAACATGTTCGACGAATGCGTTGGGTACGGCGTGTACATCGACGCCGGCAAGGCGGTGTTCCAGGTCGAGTACATCGAGAACGCGACGACCGTCGAGGATTTCTGTGAGGCCGACAATGCGGCCGATTTCGACGGTCTCCTCAAGGAGGCGAGTGGCTCGTTGGAAGCGCTTCCACGGGTCGCATGCCGCTTCGGGTGATCCGTCGTCAGTCGGAGAGCATGTCTCGAACGTCGAGTGGGCCCCGATGCCAGTCGGTGCGCCACGCCTTGTTCGGGCCGATCGCGAGTGCTCCGTCACGATCGATCGAGATCGCGGCAACCGTGCGCTGGTCATAGCCTCGCTCGCCGATGAAGCCAACCGTGGCAACTGGACGATGGTCGGTCGACAGCCCGCTCGGCCACATGCCGGTCTGTTCGAAGATCTCGACGTGGAGGGCACTCCCGTCGTCAGGCCCGAGATCGAAACTCTGACGAAGGATCGTCATGACCCTGGTGTGCTGCGGGACGATGACGTGCATCCGGGGGTTGAATAGTCGGATGCAGGAACGCACCGCCAATCCCCTCGCTATCGATGACGTGACATCGAAGGCTCGGCGAGGTTCGATCGACATCGCGGCCCCGGCCGTGACGAAGCGGTGGTCGGCAAGGACGTCTACCGGGGTGCTCGCCCACGGGTGAGCGCATCGATCGAGAGCGGCGCACACCAACGCGGGGGTGGTGTCCCCGGTGGCTGCCCCGTCGACGACGAGCAGGATCTCGTCGATCGAGGTGAGGCCGAGCCTGGCGATGTCATCGAGCAGCCGATCGAGAACCTCGGCGAGCCCGTCGACGTTTCGGGCAGGCGCGTCGCGATCTCCATCGGCAGCGCCCCAAGCTCCGACCTCGGTGACGGATGAATGACCGACGACGACGACGCTCGCCGAGAACCCGACTCGAAGGTCGAGGCAGAGAACGTTCGCCGGCGGTGCCTCACCCTCGTGCGCGAACTCTCCTCCGCACACTGCCGCAAGTGTGGAGTTCATCATCGTGATCGACCACTCGTTGCCGGGATCGAGCTGTTGCCGCAGTTGGCGACGGTCGGCCTGACCCAACCATGCGGGTACTGCGATGCCGATCGATCGCGATCCGTGGTCGCCGGCGACGGATCCACTACGGCCGGATGATGACGGTGCCCGGTCGGCGAACGCCGCGAGCGAATCGGGGCGCAGGAGGATCTGCCGCGGTTGCGACCAGCGGGCCAACATCGGCATCTCGTTGACGATGTTCGTGACGAACCCGGGGCGGGAGACCTTGGGTCGCAGCGAGGCGAGGTCGAGCCCACACGTCGAAAGCAGGCGTCGCGGACGCACCCGTGGCACCTCGGGGAACGTCCAGTCCTTGCCCTCGGGTGCCCTCACTGCGATGGTCATGGGAGGAGGTCGACAGGTAGGTCGACAGAGCCGTTACGTCCAGTGGAAGGCATGTCTCCTACACCTTCAGGGTGAAGGACTGAGTGGCGGATCCATGGACGTTCGTTGCCGTAATCGTCAACACGTAGCTGCCTTTCAGACCCCTCGGTGGTGTGCCCGACAAGGTGGCGGTGCCGTCGGCATTGGGGGTGAACGTGACCCCCAGCGGCAGCGCGCCGGTCGCCGACAGCGTTGCTGTCGGACTCCCGGTCGTCGTCACGGTGAACGTGAACGAGACCCGGTCTTTGACGTTTCGAGTCGTCGCCGAGGTGATCACGGGTCTGGCGCCGACGACGATGCTGAAGGACTGCGAGACCGCGCCCATGACGTTCGTCGCCGTCAGGGTGATCGGGAACGTGCGGCCCGCCATCGCAGTGGTCGCAATGCCGGAGAAGGTGGCCGTTCCGTTGGTGTTCGCTACGAAGGTGATGCCGGTCGGCAGTGCTCCAGTCCGCGACACCGTCGGTACGGGCGAACCTGAGGTCGTGACGGTGAAGGAGAACGGCAAGCCGGTCACCGCCGTTGCCGTCGCCGCGCTGGTGATTGCTGGGCTGGTGTTGGGAACGGGCAGGTTGAGCGTCGCTGCGCCCGGCGCCAACCACCCCGACACTTCTCCGCCGTACGACCGGAGCGCGGGCCCTCCGTTGATCACCGTGCCGGTCGGCGCAGTGATCGGCGCCTCGACACCAGCGGCGTTGTCCACGAACAGCTGATTGCGCAGTACGTACCCTGTGACGGGGGCGCCGCCGGGCAGGTTCGCAGTCCAGGCGTTCTGGCGCCGCAACGCAGTCGACGCCTCGGTGAGGGTGAGGTTCATCACCGGGGTCGCCGAGGTGAACGCGGCACGGTAGTAACCGAGAGCCGCATCGAGCCATGTGAAGATCAACCGGTCGCCTGTCATGTTCGACGTGTGTGCATAGAGAGGGCGAGGATCGTTGCCGAGGATGAAGTTGAGGTTGAACGCAGTGTCGGTAGGCACGATGTACGACGTGAATCCATCGGCGCCGAGCGGAGCGATGCACGTAGCCACGAACGGGTTGTCCTCGCAGTACCCGCTCCCACCGTTGGCCCGGCTGTTGTACAGGTAGTTGTACTCGTCGACCGCCTGGGCTCGTGTGGCGGTGTTGTAGTACAGCGCCGTCGGGTGCCTGGGAATGGTGAGGGCAGTGCCCACCTGACGTGCGGCGCTCTCGCGGGATGCGTCGGAGCCGATGAACCGAACGCCTGCCTGCGTGAGTGCGGCCACGAAGTTCGGGTTGTCCAACATCTGTCGCGGTGCGTTGACGAGCCCGGAATGCTCGCCGCTCAAGTACTCGGTCCGGTCGAACGGGAGGCCGAGGCCGATTCCGGCGTCGATGTTCCGCTGGATCTCCGCGTACACCGCTGTCTGGCTCTCCCACACGACGGCTCCGTTCGCATCGACGCTGCACTGCCATGGCGAGACGGTGAAGTTCTGGACACAGCCTTGGTAGATGTGCTCGAACCCGTGGTTCAACCACCGGAAGGAGGCCTTGTTGGTCTGAAATGACTGTGTGAGCGGATCGTTGATCGGGTTGGCGTAGGCCGCGTTGAAGGCGAGGGTGAGCTGATAGTTGTTGGCACGCTGCCAGTCCGCTGCGAACACGACGTCGGCCGCCGTCATCCGTACGGCGATCTCTTGCGAGGAGGTCCCGTCCGGGTTGAGAGGGCAGTCGCCATCCCGTCCTGGCGTGCAGTTCCGCTGCGAGTCCCACAGCGCCGTCGAGGCGAAGGCATCGTCGACGTGGAACGTGAGGTTGTTCCGGTTGTATCCGAAGTGGACGCCACGGGTCATCCAGCTGATGATGCCGTGTGAGACGAGCTTGAACTGGGGCTGGGTGAAGTTGAATGCCGAGGTGATGACCAGTTGTTCGACACCACCGTTCGTGTAGACGCCGATGACCGAGCCGCGAGCTCCGTTGGCCAGCGGATAGTCGATCAGGGTCGTGAAACTGGCGCCCGGTGGCAGCTGAGCGGCGGTCAACGGCTCCGTGATGTAGGAGTAGCTGCCGGCGCCGAAGGGCACAGGACCGTTCAGATATCCGAATCCGCGGGCCCGGCCCGCCGCCGTGACAGAGGCGGACGTTCCGGCAGGGTCGATGCCGATCGGCGGTGCGTTCAGGCCGACGGCCGGGTTCGCGTAGTTGTACGCCGCGACCTCACGGATGCCGAACTTGGCCTCGTAGGACCGAATGATGGCGAGCTCGGCTGCGGACAGTTCGGTCGGCGAGTAGCTCGGCAACACGATCGCCTGGTAGAAGGCGCGGTCCCCTGAGGAGAGGAATGCATCAGTGATGACCGGGCGGGGCCCAGCGAGGGCGACCGCCGTGTACGGCACGCCCTCGACGATCATCTGCCACTCGATCGCATCCACCCACGGGGAGTTGTCGTCGAAGAGCAACACCTCGAGATCGATCCGGTAGTCCGATGGAGCAGCAAGGCTCGAACGAGTGCTCACGGTGACGAGGGCTCCGGCCAGCAGGGCAACGATGAGCGCCCAGAGGCGCATCCGACCGGCGATCGACCGTGGTTGGCGAGTTGGATGAGACATGTCGACGTCCTCTGGTCGGGGCGCGCACCGCGTGAGCGGTCGCCGCTTTGAAGGTAGAGAACGACCCATCGATCCGACACCCTGCATTTCCCCGCCGACGAAGCCTCAGGGTCGGAGCGTCGAATGCTCAGGGTGATGAATCTCAACGGACGGCCGTCGTCGGGGTCGCCCTCGCCGAGGATTCGGGCTGCGTGTCGCGATGTCGCGCCGTACCTTTGAGGTTCGTCGGCGCGACCACACGATGTGCGCGCCATCCCCGCACGACGACGTGAACGCACGTTCGTCCCGACCACTTGACCGATCGGCAGGATGTGAGCAGCATGCCAGATGCGATGTCGGCCGAGGCCGGGCAACGGACCCGTCCGAGCAGCCGGTTGATCTACCCGTCCGTGAACGACGTCGCCGAACGCACTGTACGCACTCGGTCCCGGCGCGGCCTGCTGAAGATCTCGCTCATCACCGAAGGGACGTACCCGGTTCACGACGGCGGGGTGAGCGTCTGGTGTGACCAGATCGTGCGCGGGATGGCGCCGGACCGGTTCCACATCGACGCGATCACGGTCGGTGACGACGACCGGTACGTCTGGACGCTGCCCGACAACGTCACGGGCGTCCGGCGCGTCCCGTTGTGGACGCTCGAATCGAGGCGTCGCCCCGCGCTCGGCCGCAGAGTCGCCGCGTCGACCATCGCTGCCCTTGACTCGCTGGTGCACGCTATCGCCACCAACGATCGAGACGGTGAGTTCCTGGCGAGTCTCGAACAGTTGTACCGCAGCGGCGGCGACGGACAGCT
>JAYSLK010000353.1:0-1680 GCA_043725585.1 Actinomycetota bacterium | reverse complement strand
CTTCGTGATGGGTCGGGCACCCGAGCTCGACAACTTCTACGTGGCCACCGGCTTCCTCTACGGCATCGCCGCCGGAGGTGGCGCGGGGAAGATGATGGCTGAGTGGATGCTCGAGGGCCGCCCGTCGCTCGACCTGTGGCCGCTCGACGTGCGCCGATTCGCGTTCCACCACACGACCCGCCACTTCATGCGCGAACGCATGGTCGAGATGTACGCGCACCACTACAAGCTCTCTGCCCCCGGGTCGGAGAAGGTGACCGCCCGGGGCATCCGGCGCAGTCCGCTGCACCAGGCGCTCGCCGCGCGCAACGCGGTGTTCGGATCGCGTGGCGGATGGGAACGCCCGAACTGGTTCGCACCTGAGGGCGTCGAACCCGAGGACCTCCCGTCGTTCGGGCGGCCCAACTGGTTCGAGCACGTCGGTGCCGCGCACCACGCGATCCGCAACGGCGTCGGCTTGATCGACCAGAGCAGCTTCGCCAAGTTCGAGATCACCGGTCCGAGCGCACTCGCCGCGGTGCAGTGGCTCAGCGTGGCCGACATGGACAAGAGCGTCGGGACGGTCATCTACACCCAACTGTGCAACGAGCGCGGTGGCATCGAGTGCGACCTCACGATGATCCGCACCGCCGCGGACAGCTGGTACGTGGTGACAGGCGCGGCCTTCGGCGCCCATGACATGGGCTGGATCAGGGCGAACTCACCGGGCGCCGGCGTGGCTGACGGCTCGGTCGTCATCCGTGATCTGACCAGTGCTCGGGCCGTGATCAACCTGTGTGGCCCGAAGAGCCGCGACGTCTTTCAGGCGGTGTGCGAAGAAGACGTCAGCAACGCTGCGTTCAAGTACGCCCGGGCCATGGAGGTCACGATCGGCAGCGCCCCGGTGCTCGCCCTGCGCATCGGATACGTCGGCGAGCTCGGGTGGGAGCTGCACATCCCCACCGAGTATGCCGCGCACGTGTACGAACTGCTGCGCTCGGCAGGAGAGCCGCACGGCATCGTCGATGCGGGCTACCGCACGATCGACACGATGAGGATGGAGAAGGGCTACCTGTACTGGAGCACCGACATCACCCCCGACACCACGCCGTGGGAAGCGGGGCTTGCGTGGCGCGTCAACCTGAACAAGGGCGACTTCTGCGGGCGCGACGCGCTCGTCGCACAACGCGAGGCCGGCATCACCCGAACGCTGTGCACGTTCTCACTCGAGCAGATGGCGCATCCGGTGAGCGGCGAAGCGATCATCGCGGTCGGAGGTCAGCGGGACGGAGAGGTGGTCGGCTTCACCACGAGCGCCAACTTCGGCCACACCGTCGGCAAGCCGATCGCATACGGCTATCTGCCGGTCGAGCTGACCGATCGCGACGACTTCGTCATCGAGGTGTACGGCGAACCGATCCCCGCCAAGCGCCACGATCAAGCGCTGTACGACCCACGCAGCACGCGCCTGAGGAGCTGACGCTGAGGCGCGTCATTCGACGACACGAAGCGTGCCGGGCACGCTCATCGGCCGCATCCGCCGCATCCGCCGCATACGGCGCAGGGTGAGCAACGGGGCGACACCGACGGCGATCACCCCGAGGCGAGACCGGGGTCCGGGACGTGGTGGTCGCCATGCTCGGGGAAGGCTGACAGACTGGCCGCTCGTATGAGCGAGATCATCCCCTATCTCATTCGGGC
>JAYSLK010000352.1:0-9911 GCA_043725585.1 Actinomycetota bacterium | reverse complement strand
ATGCGCAGGTCGACAGCCGTGTCGCGGATGAGCGCGGCCGGGGTGATGCCACCGACACGGGTGAGCTTCACGGTCACGCCGTCGGCGACGCCGAGGCGGTGCGCGTCGAGCAGCGCGGCGAGCGAGACGATCGTCTCGTCCATCACCATCGGGCCATCCCACGAGCTGCGCAGGTGTGCACACTCCGTCAGGGTGGCGCACGGCTGTTCGAAGAAGATGCCGGCGCCGTCGCGGCCGAGCTCGCGCACGAACCGGCGAGCATTCGACAACGAGAACCCGCAGTTCGCATCGGCGAAGATGACGACATCGGGGCCGACCGTGTCGCGAACGGCAAGCACCCGTTGCGCGTCGATGATCGGGTCATCGCCCACCTTGACCTGCAACCGTTGGTATCCCTGGGCCAGCCGTTCCGTGGCCTTGGCTCGCACCTCGTCGGTGGTGGCCCCTTGCACCGGCCGGTACAACGGCGTCGACTCAGGTCCATCGCCGCCGAGCCGGCTCCACAGAGGCACACCGTCGGCGCGGGCGGCGAGGTCCCACGCGGCGATGTCGATCGGCGACTTGCAGTACGGGTGCCCGGTGAGCGCCGCTGTCATGCGGCGGTGCACCGATTGTGGTCGGCGCGGATCGAGCCCGAGCACCGCCGCGGCGAGCGACGTGACCCCTGCGATCTGGCCGGCCAGGTGCTGGGCGTCGAACGTGGCCCCGACGGTGCCCGACTCGCCGATGCCCTGCGTGCCATCGTCGGCGATCAGCCGGACGACGATGGCATCCATGCCGGTCGTCACCCGGTCGCCCGCCATTCGATAGCTGCCCTCCACATAGGGCAGATGGATCGACCAGGCGGTGACGCGAGTGATCTTCACGTACGTGAGTCTGCCTGATCGGCGAGCGTGGTCGAGATGTGTGAGCTCGCCTCGAGGGTGCGGTGCACCGGGCACTTGTCGGCGATGCGCATCAGAGCGGTGCGCTGCACGTCGTCGAGGTCGCCGGTGACGGTGATCCGCCGTTGGAAGTGGTCGATCAGCGGACCGTCGCCTTCGATGCACGAATCGAGATCGGCAGCATGCGTCTTGGCGTGGGTCACCTCAACCGTCACCCGATCGAGCGCCAACTTCTTGCGGTCTGCATACAGACGCAAGGTCATCGACGTGCACGCTCCGAGTGCGGCGCCCAGCAGGTCGTAAGGCGACGGTCCGGCATCGAAACCTCCGATGTCGACGGGTTCGTCGGCGAGGAACCGGTGGTCGCCGACGACGACGTGGTTCAGGAAGGTGCCCTGTCCGGTCTCGGCCACCACCACCGGCGCCGACGCCTTCGGCGCGGGTGCCTGCGGGTGCTCGTCGACCATGAACCGCTCGAACCAGCATGCGATCATCCGGGCGACGTACACGGCGTCGGCGGGCTTGGTCAGGAGATGATCGCCACCATCGAGGGCGATGAAGCTCTTCGGGTGACGCGCCGCCGCGTAGATGCGGGCGGCATTGTCGATGCCGACGGTGTTGTCGGTGGGGGAGTGCACCACCAGCAGCGCTGCGCGCAACTGGGCGGCGCAGGCCTCGACGGAGTGGTTCGTCAGATCGTCGAGCAGTTCCCGGCGGATCGTGAAGCTCCGTCCCGCGATCTCGACGACCGCACGACCGTGCTGTTCGATCTCGGGCAGCTGAGCGCCGAACAACCGGGCGATGTGCGCCACGTCGGCCGGCGCACCGATGGTGGCGACCGCCCGCACTTCGGGGATGTCCGCGGCGACTGCGATGGCTGCGGCGCCGCCGAGGCTGTGGCCGATCAGCAACTGTGGCGCCATGTGGTGGTCGCGCAACCATGCCGCGGCGAGGCGAAGGTCGTCGAGGTTCGACGAGAAGTCGGTGTTGGCGAAGTCTCCGTCGCTCGAGCCGAGCCCGGTGAAATCGAAACGCAGCACCCCGATGCCGTGAGCGTTCAACTCGGCAGTGATCCTGCCTGCTGCCACGACGTCCTTGGAACACGTGAAGCAGTGTGCGAACAGGGCGAACGCGCGGGGCGGACCAGCGGGCAGGTCGAGCCGACCGGCGAGCGATTCACCTCGGCTGCCGATGAACGTCACTCGATCGGGTCTGCGTGCCATGGTGTGCTCCGGTCGTCGTCAATTCGGTCAGGTGTGCCTGGTCAGCTGCATGTTGTCAGGTCGTTCCTCTGGGGGAGTGGTGGAACGTCCTGCGGGGGCGTCGTCCAGCGACGCCCCCGCAGGAGAAGTGACGTGCTCAGCCCAAGGCGATGATCGGGCAGTTCACGACGATGTCGTTGGCCGCCCACGGCGATCCGTCCGGGGCGGTGACTGCGCCGTCCTCGGCGAGGTCCTCGACATCGGCGAAGCGGGTGACGCGAACCGGAGTGTTTCCGGCCGCCCATGCGGTGAGGTGCACATCCCACAGCGGGCTGTAGCCGCCCTGGTTCGGCAGCCAGGCGAGCACGTTCAACGGATCGCCTTCACCGAGGAGAGCAGAGTTGATGCCTTGGCGCACGTTGACGGCACCGGTCGGTCCGTTGACGAACGCGACCAGGCCGGCGCGACCGGAGTTGGTGCTGTCGTCACCGGCTCGCGGCGTGCGGGCAAGGCGAGGAGCGTACGTCGACCCCTCGAGGGCCGCCGGGCCCTCTGCTGACGCATCCGTCGACACGTAGCGCACGGCTTCGCCGCGGGCGAAACCTCGGGTGAGTGCGAGCTTCACCGTGGTGCCGGTGAGGCTGATGACCTTGTCGTGCCGACCGCTCGCGTTGGCGATCTGGGGCGCATTGATCACCGATCCATCGGGAAGCCGGACGAGTGGGCTGTACCCGGGTGCACCGACCGAACCGGGCTGGGCCGCGACCGGCGGGAAGCCGGTCCCGGGCGTGCCGGCCACGATTCGCGCCGGTGAGAAGTCGACTCCGGCGTCGACCACGAGGACACCGTTGTCGAGACGTCCCCGCTGGGCTCCGTCACCGACGTTGGCGAGCTTGTTGATCTGGTTGACGTTGAAGCGATCGGCAGAGCTCGACGTGGATGCTTCGATCACGATGTAGCTGAATGTGGCACCGGTCGTCGTCCGGCCCTGGTGGACGGGGAAGGTTGCGGTCGTGCTGCTGACGGTCGCCGACGGGACGAAGGTGCCGGAACCGCTGCCGGCCGCTGCCGATGGTGCGGAGATGGCGAGCGGAAGAACCGCAAGCGCGACGAGTGCGAGTAGTCGTTTCATGGGAGATGTCTCCTGGTTTGCGTGTGGTGGGATCGAACGAGCTCGAAGGTACGCGACGCATCTTTCGCGGCCGGAGAGACGCACGAAACGTTCGGGAAACTCCTGCCGCTACCTGCACTTCGAGCGGGCACGGAACCATTCGGCCACGGACCAGGCCTGGAACGGGCAGCCCGTGGACATGTGAGGCTGGTCGCCGTCGGCAGTCTCCGACACCGATCCCAGGCCCCACTCGAGCAGGTACGGCTCGGCGTCGGTCACGACTCGCTCGGCAGTCGAATGCTCGCCGACGGCCTTCAGCACATCGACGAGGGGCCCGAGCAACCACGGCCATACGGTCCCCTGGTGGTAGGCGGCATCGCGGGAGTTGCCGTCGCCCCGGTGGAGGCCGCAGAAGCCAGGATCGGCCGGTGAGAGTGAACGGAGCCCGATCGATGTTCGGAGCGACCCGATCGCGGCAAGCACGCCGCGTCGATCGGCGAGCGACAACCCGACGGCGTCGATCCCGGCCGCGATGAGTTGGTTGGGTCGAATGCTGTCGCCCGGCTGAGGACCGTCGGCGACGTCGAGCAATCCACCGGTCGGGGAGGCAAAGCGCAGCCTGAACGATTCGCCGGCACGCCGCAACGGTCGCTCGAACGCATCGGTGGCCAGGCCCGCGCGACCGGCGATGCGCACCGCTGCGTCGAGGCCGCTGATCCACAGCGCATTCACCTCCACCGGCTTGCCGGCCCGCTGCGTGATCGGCCGTCCGTCGACACGGGCGTCCATCCAGGTGAGCGCAAGTCCATCGGCACCGTTGGTGACCAGACCGTCACCCTCGACGCGGATGCCGAAGCGTGTGCCGCGAACGTGCTGAGCGACGATGTCCTCGACGGCTGGCAGCAGCGCGAAGCCGAGATCGAGATCGCCGGTGCGGTCGACGTGGCGACCAACGGCATGAAGGAACCACATCGCCGCGTCGACGGTGTTGTACTCGGTGCCGCCCACGTCGGAGGTGTTGGCGAGCATGCCTTCGGACACGGTCGATGCCGCTGCCCGCAACAAGGCTGAGCCTTCGTCGACTCGTCCGGTGTCGAGGAACAAGCCCTCGTACGAGGTCATCGTGTCGCGTGACCAATCGCCGAACCACGGATACCCGGCGACGACAGTGGGTCCGTTGCCCCCCTCGACGATGAACTGATCGGCGGCATGAGCGAGCAGCGCATCGGTCGCATCGGTCGCCCCGGCGCTCAGAGCGACCGATCGTGCTCGGGCCCGGGCTGCTTCGATCACCTCGGCTGCCGGGAGGAGTGGCCTGACGAGATCGCCCGACCACGCAGTGATCGCCATCGATTCACCGATCCGCATCACCGCCGAGAACGTTCCTGCCCGCACCAGGTCTTCATCAGCGCTGAGCCCGCGAGCGGCCTCCTCGCGGTGATGCACCCCGTGATACCACGTGCCGTCTCGACGGAAGTCGGGACCACTGACACGGTACGCGCCTTCGAACACGAAGCCGTCGGCGACCTCTGCGACGTCGGGGCTGCCGTCGGCGTGTCGTTCACCATGGACGTCGCGCCACGTTGCAAGCGCCGCGACGTCGAGGCACACTGCGTCCGCGGGTGCTGACAGCAGGGTCCACACCGTTGCAACGCCGGGCCGGCCCCGCGACATCGCCAGCTCCATCTGGATCGACAGCGGGCCGGCCGACCAGGTCCAACGGGGCACACCGTCGATCAGGTCGAACCGGTCGAGGAGGAGGTGGCCGGTCGGCGAGACGGCACCGCCGGACCACTCGTGCGTCGCCAGCTGGAGGTGGTGATCGCCGATGGTCACCACCGCATCGAGTGCAGCGAGGCCGAGCATGCGACCGATTGGTGGCGCGGTCGCGACGACCAGGAGTCCGTGGTAGCGCCTGGTGCGGAGGCCGGCAACGGTGCCCATGGCAAAGCCACCCAGTCCGTCGGTGACGAGCCACTCCCTGGCGCTTGCGGCGCCGAGGTCGCCCGTCGTCTGGCGGCCGAAGCTGATGCATGTCATGCACGTAAGGTCCCGGTCGAGCCCGAAACGTGACATGCGATCTTCCGCGGGCCGCCGGCAGCGGCCCTCCGTCGCGTCAGTCGCGCGAGAAGTCCCGGAACGCCTGCAACAGCGAGTCCCGCGCGGGCCCCGTCGGCGGGTCGGGATGCACACGGCCGAGGGTGTCCGCCGTGAGACGGACCTGTTCGAGGTACGTCGTGCACGCAACACACCCCCGAATGTGGCGCTCGAACCGCCTGCGCGCTCGAGGAGTCAGCGCACCTTCCAGGTACTCGGTCACCAGTTCGACTGCCTGCTGGCAGGTCATGTCGCCGACATGACCGATCCGGTCGCGCAGCTCTTCGAAAGCGCTCACATGTCGATTGTTGTTCATGTCGATCGTGAATGCGAGCCCCGACGGCTGTTCGCCCATCCGCTTCGGCCTCATGACCTTGGTATCGGCGGCAACGCGAGCGATCTGTAACGCATCGCTGCCTTCGAGGACTGAACCGCCGATGGCACAGCCGTCGTGACCGGCGCCTCGCAGCCGGCTCGAGCAAAGGAGCACCACGTGCAGGGATTGTCTGGAAAGACGGTGTTGGTGACCGGTGGCAGTTCGGGCATCGGTCAGGCGATTGCGACCCGCCTCGGGCACGAAGGCGTGAACGTTGCGATCAACTACGTCGGTCCGCTCGATGGTGCTCT
This sequence comes from Actinomycetota bacterium, assembly GCA_043725585.1. Classification (GTDB taxonomy): domain Bacteria; phylum Actinomycetota; class Acidimicrobiia; order Acidimicrobiales; family Ilumatobacteraceae; genus VFMC01. The sequence goes on along the minus strand of JAYSLK010000352.1, from coordinate 3,990 downwards.
GGCCACCAAATCTGCGATCGAGGCAGGTGTGGAGGCGTGCGTGCTCGAGGTGAACCGGTGCAGCGCTCCGAGCCGGGCGATCGTGGTCGAAGCCGACGTCGCGGACGAGGCAGCCGTCGGTCGGATGTTCGACGCAGCCCGCGCCGAGTTCGGCAACGTCGACTTCCTCGTGAACAACGCAGGCATCCAGATCGCCCAGGACTCCGACATGCTCGAAGCCGAGGCGTTCGACAAAGTATTGGCCGTGAACCTGCGCGGATCGTTCCTCTGCGCGCGTGAACACCTTCGCCATCTCGTTGCCGAAGAGCGCACGGGCGGCATCGTCAACATCTCGTCGGTCCACCAGCTCATCCCGAAGCCGAAGTTCCTCGCCTACTCGGTGAGCAAGGGTGGCATGCAGAACCTCACGCGCACCTTGGCGCTCGAGTACGCAGGGCGTGGCATCCGCGTGAACGCGATCGGTCCCGGAGCGACCATCACGCCGATCAATCGTGCATGGGTCGACGACCCGGACAAGAGCGCAATGGTCACCAGCCACATTCCGATGGGGCGGGCGGGAACGTCCGAGGAGATGGCGGCCACCACTGCATTCCTGCTCTCCGACGAGGCTGGGTACATCACCGGTCAGACGATCTTCGTCGACGGTGGCCTGACCCTGTTCGCCGACTTCCGGGGGACGTGGTCGTCGGAATGAACCCATCCAGCGTCGGGCGCTCCGCTGCCCCCGTGTTCTGGCCTTCCCGGTACGGGGCCGACGACGAGGCGGGAGCATTGAACGAGATCACTCCTGAACACGTCACAGCAGCTGCACGGTTGGTGCGGCGTGGCCAGACCTTCGATCTGGCCCACGTGCTCGATGCCGACGTGCCTGCGTTCCCAGGTCGTGGTTTTCGTCAACACCTCACCGTCGACCTCGATCGACGGATCGGAACCAACGAGGTGAACTTCGTCATCGAGTGGGTCCATGCGCCGTCCCAGATCGGCACGCACATGGATGGACTGAACCACCTCCATGACGGCGAACGGATGTACAACGGCCACCGCCTCCGAGATGTCGCGGCCGAACACGGCACCACGAAGCTCGGGATGGAGACGCTTCCGCAGGTGGTGACCAGAGGGTTGCTCGTCGACGTTGCAGCATTGCACGGCGTGGACCAGCTCGACCCCGGCGCCGTGATCACTCCCGACGATGTCGAGGGTGGCCTCGCGTCCGCCGGTCTGTCCGTTCAGCGAGGTGACGCCGTGCTGTTCCACACCGGCTGGGGTCGCTTGTTCGGTACCGACAACGATCGCTACCTCATCGGTGAGCCAGGGCCTGGGATGGCACTCGCGATCTGGCTCGCCGATCACCGGGTCGCGATCACGGGATGCGACACGTGGAGCTTTGGTCCGGTGCCGGCAGAGGGCATCGACCGACCATTCGAGGTGCCCCAATGGCTCAACACCCGCCACGGGGTGGTGGTGCTCGAGAACCTGCGCCTCGCCGAGTTGGCAGCCGCCGGCGTCACCGAGTTCATGTTCGTCGCGTCGCACCCGAAGCTCCGCGGTGCGACCGGCGCATGGACCGCACCGCTTGCGATCGTCTGATCGCGCCAGAACCGACTCACAGATCACCCAACTTCAGAGGAGAGCCACAGATGACCGACCACTACGACATCATCGTGATCGGATCGGGCGCAGGAGGGGGAACGCTCACGCACTCCCTCGCTCCGACCGGCAAGAAGATCTTGCTCCTCGAACGGGGTGGCTGGTATCCACGCGAACGGGAGAACTGGGACTCGCGCGTGGTGTGGGGTGACCTGAAGTACCGCAACGCAGGCATGTGGACGGACCAGACCGGTCGTAGTTTCAATCCGAAGCAGCACTATTACGTGGGCGGCAACACCAAGGTGTACGGCGCAGTGCTGTTCCGCATGCGCGATCGCGACTTCGGAGCGGTGACCCATGTCGACGGTGTGTCGCCTGCGTGGCCTCTCAGCTACGACGACTTCGAGCCATGGTACTCACAGGCCGAGCAGCTCTACTCCGTGCACGGCGAGCATGGCATCGACCCGCTCGATCCGTGGAGCTCGTTGCCCTACCCGTGGCCGGCGGTCAGCCATGAGCCGCGGATCGAGCAGCTCTCGCACGACTTGGCGGCGGCGGGGCTGCACCCGTTCCCGTTGCCCCTCGGCGTGATGCTCGACGAGACCAAGCCTGAGCAGAGTGCGTGCATCCGGTGCGGCACCTGCGATGGATTCGCGTGTCTGCTGCGTGCCAAGGCCGACGCTCAGGTGGTGTGCGTCGAGCCCGCGCTCCAGCACCCGAACGTCACCCTTCGCACCCGGGCTCGCGTGACAAGACTCGAAGCCACCCCGGACGGCAGGCGAGTCTCCAAGGTGATCGTCGAGCGAGACGGGGCACGCGAGGAGTACACAGCTGACATCGTTGTGCTGTCGGCCGGAGCGATCAACTCGGCCGCGTTACTCCTTGCCTCTGCGAGCGATCACCATCCCGATGGGCTGGGCAACTCGTCAGGGCAGGTGGGACGCAACCTGATGCTGCACAACAACTCCTCACTCATCGCGATCTCGAAGGTCCCCAACCCGACCGTGTTCGAAAAGACACTGGGGATCAACGACTTCTACTACGGCGACGGCGACTGGGAGCACCCCCTCGGAGCGATGCAGATGCTCGGCAAGACCGATGCCTACACGATCTCGCTCGACGCACCGGATGCTCCCGACCCGGCCGATCTCGCAGCGCATGCACTCGACTTCTGGTTGACGACGGAAGATCTTCCTCGATCGCAGAATCGGGTGATGCTCGATGACCACGGCGGGATCCGTCTGGCATACACGCCTACCAACCTCGAGGCCCACGACCGTCTGAAGGCGAAGTTCCGCGGGCTGCTCGAGTGCATGCAGTGCACCGACGACGTGTACGGGCGCACGAGCTACCTCGGAGGCAAGCTCGGCATCTCGGCCGTCGCCCACCAGAACGGAACGACTCGATTTGGAACCGACGCTGCGACCTCGGTCCTCGACATCGACTGCCGGCTGCACGACCTGGAGAACGCGTACGTGGTGGATGCAGGCTTCTTCGTGTCGAGCGCGGCCGTGAATCCGACGCTCACGATCATCGCCAATGCGCTGCGCGTGGCAGAGTGCGTGCGCCAGCGACTCGCATGACGCGGTGTGAGGTTCTGGTTGCGCACGATGCCCGCGTGTACCGTTCCGGCCGTGTTGGAACGCGACAGCTCCGCCGAGCACGAGCTCATCGAGCGGCTCCGCAGCGGCGACGAGGGTGCGTTTGCCTCGTTGCTCGATCGGTACTACCAGTCGATGCTGCATGTCGCTCGTGGGTACGTGGCCTCGAAGGAGGCGGCCGAAGATGTGGTGCAGGACACCTTCCTCGGCGTCATCACGGGGATCGGGACGTTCGAGGGTCGAGCTTCGCTCAAGACCTGGATGTTCAGAATCCTCGTGAACCGAGCGCAGACTCGCGGCGAGCGGGAAGGTCGGATCCGCCCGTTCTCGTCGGTCTCCGACGGTCGGGATGACCCCGCAGTGGATCCCGCCCGTTTCGAGGGTTCAGGCCGTTGGGCCGGCTACTGGTCCACGCCACCAACCGCCGATCTGCTCCCCGAGAGCGGCGTGCTCGCAGCAGAGCTGGGGACTCGGCTGCTCGCCGCGATCGAGGTGCTGCCCGAGGCACAGCGCACGGTGCTCGAACTGCGCGACGTGCTGGGCTTCTCGTCACATGAGGTGTGCGACCTGCTCGAGATCTCGGAGGTCAACCAGCGTGTGCTGCTCCATCGAGCTCGGAGCAAGGCTCGGGCGATGCTCGAGACGTACGTCGACGACGGCCGAGACTGGTGATGATCGGGTCCGCTGTGCGTTGCTCGGAGTTGGTCGAGCTGGCGACCGATTGGATGGAGGGCTCCCTCGACGGTGTGGCGCTCGGGCAGCTCGAGGAGCACCTGGCGGTGTGCCCGCACTGTCGCTCCTA
>JAYSLK010000351.1:0-2953 GCA_043725585.1 Actinomycetota bacterium | reverse complement strand
GTGCTCGACTGTTCGCTCTGAACTGGCGAGCCGTTGCTCATAGGGTGGACTGATGCCGTCCGCCGCGATGTCCGGTCCCTCGCCCGGCCTCTCGTCCAGCGGGTCGTCGCGGCGCAAGCTCCTCGGCGCGTGGTACACGCCGGCGGAACTGGTCGATCATGTCGTTGCGATCACCTGTGCCGGCATCGATGTCCACAGCGACCGCCCGATCAAGGTGCTGGATCCGGCGTGCGGCGACGGCAGGTTCCTGTCAGCGGTTGCCGAACGATTCGGCGGTACGGTCGAACTGACCGGTGTCGACATCGATCCGGCTGCGGTGACGGCATCGAGGGAGCGGTTGCCCGATGCCGAGATCGTCCTGGCCGATGCGCTCGACCACCCCTGGGGTGACCGACGGTTCGACGTGGTGATCGGAAACCCACCGTTCCTCAACCAGATGTCCTCGGCCACCTCGCGAGGCGGACGGTCGCGCTTCGGGGGCGGTCCGTACGCCGACGTGGCCGCCGAGTTCCTCGCCCTTGCGGTGAATCTCGCCCGCGACGTCGGGGGCCGGGTCGGGCTGGTGCTGCCCCAGTCGATGTTGTCCACCCGCGACGTCGCACCCATCAGGGATCAGGTGCTGCAGCGCACGTCGATGACGCACCTGTGGTGGTCGAACACGCCGATGTTCGATGCCACGGTTCGAACGTTCGCAGCCGTCTTGGAGGTCGGCGCCGTGAGTGGTCCGGTCGTGCGCACGTTCGGTCCTCGGTTCGAAGCCGCATCGTCCGCGCCGCCCGCTGTGCTGACGTCCGGTTCGTGGGCGGCATTGTTGCTCGACGACGTCAGGCTGCCAGCGGCAGCTGCCGGTGGCGTGCTGGGTGACATCGCGTCGTTCGTGGTCGATTTCAGAGATCAGTACTACGGCCTGGTCGGCGCGGTCGGAGACGACGTGGACGGGCCGCCGCTGATCACGAGTGGGTTGATCGAACCGGGTCGGTGCCTGTGGGGTGAGCGCACCACGCGGTTCGCCAAGCAGCGTTACGCCGCACCGCGGGTCGACCTCGCCCGCTTGTCGCCTCGGATGCAGGACTGGGCGCGCCGTCGGCTGGTGCCCAAACTGCTCATCGCCAACCAGACCCAGATCATCGAAGCCGTGGCCGATCCCGAAGGCACCTGGCTGCCGAGTGTGCCCGTGATCACCTGCATCACCGACGTCGCCGACGACGTCGCTCACGTCCTGGCGAGTGACCGTGCGACGCAGTGGGTCGGTCACCGTGCTGCAGGAAGCGGACTGTCGGCCAGATCGGTCCGCCTCAGCCCCGCGTTGCTGGCAAGCATCCCGCTCGGCTGACCAGGGAGGGAGCGTGTCCGTCGTGGGGGCGCGGGACTGCTCGCGACGATAAATGACTACTGTTCGTCAGGCTTCTTGCCGATACTCAGCCGATCCCCCACTCAGGATCCCTCACGCAGGATCCCCCCACGCAGGATCCCCCCACGCGGATGCCGTCGGGCAATCGGCGAGCAGTCAGAAGGAACACGGATGCCCATCCCTACAGAATCCACGGCCGTCGGGCCCGTCGAGGCGTTCTGGCGATTCCGCACGCGCACCGTGCCCGTGTGCGTGTTCCTCGCGTTGTTCGCGGCGATCTTCGCCTTCGTTTCGGGCGGAAAGACCTCGGTGACCACGGCCATCTACCTCACCGATCCCCGCGGCGTGCCGGTGTTCCGCGACGGCACCACCGCAGCGACCGACATGGCCACCTACCTGAAGCAGCGGGCCGAGTTCGCCCAGAGCGACACCACCTTCGATCAAGTGCTCAAGTCGCTCAACGATCCGACGCTCGATCTGGATGGTCTGCGCAACATCGTCACCACCTCCATCTCCGACAACTCGAGCATCATCGTCGAGTGCGATGACGACGACTCCACGCGTGCATTCCGCATCTGCAGCGCGGTGACCGAGGCCTACACCAACCTCACCCGGGCCGACACCCGTCGCCGGGCAGACATCGCGATCGGCGAGCTGCAGTCGGCCCGCCAGGCCCTCCTCGCCGACATCCCCGAGGGCCAGACGACGGGTTCGATCGGACAGATCGAGGTCGACATCGCCCAGACCGGCAAGCAGGCAGCGCTGTTCGATGCCGGCGTCGAGTTCGTCGATGCGCCGCGCGCGATACCGGCTTCGCGCCTCATCCCCCTCGCGCAGTACAGCGTGGCAGCGTTCGGATTCGGCCTGCTCGTCACCGGCCTGATGGCCTGGTTGGCCGCTCTCCGCCGCCCGATCGTCAACGATCCCGAGGTGGCAGCGGCGTCTCTCGGGGCACCGCTCATCGGTCAGCTCGAAGAGCACGGGTCCACCCTCGGGGTCGACGTGCTCGCCACCAACCTCGCGAGCGTCTCCAGCCGAGGAGTGCTGGTGGTGACCGGCAGCATGGAGGCGGCCAACAACTCTGACCTCGTGGCCGGTCTCGCCGAGGCGTGGACCCGTGAGGGTCGCACCGTCCTGGTCGTCGATGGCAATCTGCGCAAACCCCGTCTGTCGGCACGCTTCGGGGCCGGGCTGAGCTCGGTCGGGCTCACCGATCTGCTCGGTGGTCTGGCCACCGAGCAGGCGGCGATCCGTACCGTTCGGTTGCCCGACGGCCCGTCGATGAGCTTCATCTCGTGCGGCCAATCCGTCGATCACGCGTCGAGTCTGTTGCGGTCCACCACCTCGCGGGCCGTGCTGTCGAAGCTGCTGGAACGCTTCGATGTGGTGTTGGTGGATGCTGCGCCGATGATGGACCGTGCCGAGGGATCGGCACTCGCCAGCGTCGCCGACGGCGTCGTGATGGTGGTGCCCTCGGGGACTCCGTCGAGCGACCTCCTCGCGTTGCGCCGTCGTCTCGACGTGCTCCGCGCGCCGTTGGTCGGTGTGATCTACGACGTCGACCCGCGGTGACGCCCGATGCCACGACTCCACGCTGAACCA
>JAYSLK010000350.1:0-3429 GCA_043725585.1 Actinomycetota bacterium | reverse complement strand
CGCCGGCCCGCTGGACGCCGGCCAGGTGCATGCGGCCCACACCACGACCGCCAACCCGGCGGGCGCCAACCACCGCGACCATGGCCCCCACGAGCCATGCACGTGAAAGACAGCGGCCAGGGCGGCGCCCACCAAGATCTCTCCCATCCGCGCCGGCGTGGCCCAGTAGGCGGCGTCGGCGCCCCACAGCGATGCGACCAGCGGCGCTGCGACCATCGACCCAGCGGCGATTCCCAAGATCCAGCGCATCACCGCTCGTGGCGACGTCACCCACCGGAACAAGCCGATGATCACCAACGGCCACACCCAGTAGAACTGCTCTTCGATCGCGAGCGACCAGTAGTGCTCCAGCGGTGCCACGCGACCGAGCGTGGCATTGGTGAGATCGGCGTAGCTGCTGCCGCTCCACAGCTTCACCCAGTTCGCCACCTGGAACAGCGCCCCGAGCAGGTCTCGCCGCAACGAGCCGAACTGCTCGAACGCTCCACACGCGGCGGCGACGGCGACCGCGGTGAGGCACAGCAGGCTCGCAGGCAGCAACCGCTTCAGGCGGCGGGCATAGAACGTGCCGAGCGCGATCGCGCCGGATCGCTGGCGTTCCACCAGCAACAGCGACGTGATCAGATACCCCGACAGCGTGAAGAACACCGAGACGCCCACGTACCCGCCGCTCATCCAGGCGAACCCACCGTGGAACACCAGCACCAGTGCCACCGCCACCGCCCGCACCCCGTCGAGCGCGGGTTGGTACTCGAGCGTCCGTCGCTGGCTCACGAGCCCTCAGGCGCCGCCGAGGCTGCGCGGAGACCTGTGTCCATCTCGACCATCTTGACCAGGGCGAGCGCTGCGAGCACCACCACCGTCGCCTCCATGGACGAGCGGATGCGGTGACCGCCGTAGAACACGACCGTGGTCACCACCACCGACGCAACGGGACACAGCACCAGCAGCAGGGGCCATCGCGCCCCAGCGGTGGAGCGCCACAACACGACCGATCCCCGTATCGCCAGCAACGCCATCGCCCACCAGGCCACGATCCCCGCCCACGAGGCCCACCGATAGCGTTCCTCGCCCACGTCCTGAGCAACCAGGCTGTCCAGGCCGTAGAGGTCGAGGGTTCGCCCCACCCGGGCCGCGACCACTCTGGGGATCTGGCTCACGTGATCCTTGGCGTAGTCGACGGCCAGACCGCGTTGACGAGCCGACCGAACGCTCGGCTCCTCGTTCATCGAGTACTCGGGATCGGCCACGACGCACAGCAGCGACCAGCCACCGATGTTCGGCCCCGCGAACGACGCATCGCAATAGCTGCCGAGCAGGGTGGTGCCGTCGTTCGTGGTGAGCGTGACGGTCTCGTCGAACCGGGCCATGTTGAAAGCCACCCAGGGCAACACGGTCACGAGCGACGCCGCCCCCACGACCAGCGGCACGATCACACCGCGAGTCCAGTGCTGAGCAGATGTGCGGTCGCGAAGCGTCTGGAGCAACAGCAAGACGATGATCGCGGGCGTGAGCAACGCGAGCTCGCTCCGGGCCAGGGCAGCAAGGCCGCACACGACGCCGACCACCAGCGCTCCCCGAACGGTCGGTCGTCCCAGCGTTCGGTGAGCCGCCCACAACGTGACGCACACCAACAGCACGCTCAGGCTCTCCGACATCACCAGACCGTCGTTCATCCACAGATTCGGGTACACAGCCGAAATCCCTGCCGCAGTGAGCCCGGCGCGTTCGCCTCCGAGGCGACGCGCGAGCAAGCCGATCACGGCGATCGTCGCGATGCCACACAACACCGTCAGCAATCGCTGCCACGGCACGGGGTCGTCGACCCAGCTGACCGCCGCCAGCAACACCGAGGTGAGCGGCCCGTGCTCTGCTCCCGGCTGGTCGACGAAGATCTCGCGGAACCACACCCCGTTCACCAGCTGGCGCGCTTGGGCCGAGTAGTAGAGCGAGTCGTTGAGCAGCAGTGGTTGATGCCACTTGTCGACCGCGAGCACACCCATGCGCCAGATGGCGCCGATCGCGACGATCGACGACAGGCGCCGCCGGAACCTCGCCAGTTCCTCGGGGGACCGAGTCTCCGGCTCGGCTTCGGTCTGGACTGGCTGCATGCTCCCCGAAGTATCGTCGGTCGCCGGTGCCCATACCATGCATCGACCTCGCATCCCCGGAGAAGCCCTGACCTGATGTCGCCCGACGTGCTCACGATCGACCGACGACGACAACGTACGGCTGGTCCGCGCCCGCGCGTCGGCGGCACCGTGGACGGTGCCGTCGACGGTGCCGTGGACGGGCTCGGGCACGACGTGGTCGACTCCGACGTCGTTCGACAGCCTGCGTCGACGATGTTGCTCGCGACACACTGGCCGGCGCTGGATGGACTGCGCGGGATCGCGGTTGCAGGGGTGGTCGCCTACCACCTCGGGTGGATCTCCGGAGGGTTTCTCGGGGTCGATCTGTTCTTCACGCTCTCGGGATACCTGATCACCACGTTGCTCGTGCGCGAGCACCGGGGCACCGGGCACCTCGATCTGATCGCGTTCTGGGGACGACGCTTCCGCAGGCTCCTGCCGGCGGTGATGGCGCTCGTCGTCGGCGTGCTCGGATGGTGCGCCGTGTTCGGCACGCCGGCCGAGCAGGCGGGGGCCCGCGGCGACGCTCGATGGGCCATTCCGTACCTCGCCAACTGGCACCTCGTGTCGGCGTCGCGCGACTACTGGGCGTCGGCCATCGACGCATCGGTGTTCACCCATCTGTGGAGCCTGGCGATCGAGGAGCAGTTCTACGTCGTGTGGCCAGTGGTGGCGTGGTGGGCGTTGCGCGGCCGGAGGGGCGAGCAGCGCCTCGCCGGCGTCACCGCGGTCGGCTTCGTGGCGTCCGCCGTTGCGATGGTGCTGTCGTACGACACCGCCTCCCCCAGCCGCGTCTACCTCGGCACCGACACACGGGCGTTGGCGCTGTTCGTCGGAGCGCTCGTCGCCCTCGATCCCGTTCAGCGCATCCTTCGGACGGCAGTGACCAGACGACCCTTCGTGCTGCGCGCGGTCGGGCCGCCGATCGCCGTTCTGCTCGCGATCTCGTGGCTGATCGGTGGCGAACACCTCGACGTCCTGCTGCGCGGCGGGCTGATCGTGCACTCGGTGCTGGCGGCGCTGTTGGTGGGCCTCATTGCTCTGTCGAGCGGCACACGGACCCGCACCAACCGCGTCCTCGAGCGGCGAGCGCTGATCTGGGTGGGCACACGGTCGTACGGCATCTATCTCTGGCACTGGCCGGTGATCGTGTTGGCCGAGCCGCGTTGGACGGTGCTGCCCACCCCCGTGCGCGACCTGGCGATGATCGCGCTCTCGCTCGCGCTGGCCGAGGTCTCGTTTCGTGCGCTCGAGCAGCCGGTGCGCCGACGTCTCGGCTGGGCGTCACACACGCGTG
>JAYSLK010000349.1:0-1861 GCA_043725585.1 Actinomycetota bacterium | reverse complement strand
CCGTTCGCCGGCGGCGTCGAACAGGATGGCGCCCTCGCCACGCACCGCCTCGCTGATCAAGGCCTGCTGACCCTTGGCGTCCGGCCCACGCCACAAGACGGTCGGATGGAACTGCACGAACTCGACATCGCGGGCTGACACCCCAGCTCGCAGCGCGAGCGCAAGGCCGTCGCCCGTGACCGCCGGCGGGTTCGATGTACTCGCGAACACTTGGCCGTACCCACCCGTTGCCAACACGACCGCCCTCGCGGTCACGACGCCCACCGAGATGACGTGGCCTTCGGTGTCGATCCGGGCGATTCGCACGCCGACCGCCTGTCGCTCACCCACCGAGTTGATGCCCACCAACAGATCGAGCGCAAAGGCTCGGTCCATCACCTCCACGCCGGCGGCGATCGCGTTCTCGTCGAGGGTGCGTTGCACTTCGGCCCCACTCTGGTCGCCGCCGGAGTGAACGATCCGATTGTGGCTGTGCCCACCCTCCCGAGTGAGAGCCGGGCCGCTGCCTTCGTGGGAGGGATCGAATGCAGCCCCGAGGCGCATCAGGTAACGCAGCGCCTTGGGTGCTTCCTCGACCAAGGCACGGACGTTGGTCTCGTCGCACAGCCGCGCACCCGCGACCAGGGTGTCGCGAACGTGATTCTCGAGCGAATCGCTCGGGTCGAGCACGCCGGCGAGGCCCCCTTGAGCCCAGGCGGTGCTTCCGGCGTCGAGGGTGTCCTTCGTGACGATCAAGACGGTGCGCACGGGGCGAACCGCGAGCGCGGCAGACAGACCTGCGGCGCCCGACCCCAGCACGACGACGTCGACATCGCGGGTCCAGGTGACAGCGGGGGCTGCAAGCCGACGCGGCAGCGAATGAGCGCTCACGACCGCAACCGAGTCGCCGACCGTCACTCGCCGGTCACTCACCGGTTCGGCTGGGCGTGCCGATCGCGATCATCCGCTCGACGCTGAGCCGAGCCTTGTCGGCGACAGCGACAGGAACCGTGACCTCGTCGGTGAGGGTCTGCAACGAACGCAACAGCTTCTCGGGAGTGATCATCTTCATGTACTTGCACACCGCGGCGCGGTTGATCGGCTCGAACAGCACCAGCGGGTTGGCCTTGCGGAGCTGGTGGAGCATGCCGGTCTCGGTGGCGACGAGCACCTTGGCGGCCGTCGTCTGTCGCGCTGCGGTCACCATGCCCGACGTGGAGAGGATCTTGGTGCGATTCGCAGGCACCACGCCGGACGACGCGAGGTACAGCGCGCTGGTGGCACACCCGCATTCCGGATGGATGAACAGCTCGGCGTCGGGTTCTGCTTCCACTCGGGCACGGAGGTCGGCGCCGTTGATCCCGGCATGCACATGACACTCGCCCATCCAGATGTGCATGTTGTCGCGACCGGTGAGGCGCTGCACGTGGGCGCCGAGGAACTGGTCGGGGCAGAACAGGACCTCGGTGTCCGCAGGGATCGACGCCACCACGTCGACCGCGTTCGACGATGTACAGCAGATGTCGGTCTCGGCCTTGACCGCAGCCGTGGTGTTCACGTAGCTGACGACGACGGCTCCCGGGTGCTCGGCCTTCCATGCTCGCAGCTGCTCGGCGGTGATGGTGTCGGCCAGGCTGCATCCCGCTCGCTCGTCAGGGATGAGGATCGTCTTGTCGTAGCTGAGGATCTTCGCGGTCTCGGCCATGAAGTGCACACCGCAGAACACGATCGTCGAGGCATCGACCGACGCAGCCACTCTCGACAGGGCGAGCGAGTCGCCGACGTGATGGGCGATGTCCTGGATCTCGGGCAGCTGGTAGTTGTGGGCGAGAATGACGGCGTCGCGCTCGTTGGCGAGCCGACGCACCTCCTCGGCCCAGCC
>JAYSLK010000348.1:0-3530 GCA_043725585.1 Actinomycetota bacterium | reverse complement strand
CACCACCGGCTGCAGGATCTGGTCGTGGTGCTGTTGCAGGTTGTAGAGCCCGTCTCGGGCGATCGCCTCGGCGTGCTTCTTGAACCCGGGGATGCCGGTGCCGGGCATCTCGAACTCACGTACCTGGCGTTCGATCGCCGGCAGTACGAGCGATGGAGCCATGTCGAGCGCCGCTGACGTGAGGTCTCGATAGAACAGGAAGTGGAAGTTCTCATCGGCCGCCACCCGGCTGATGATCTCATAGCCGGCCCGCCCCACCGGGTGATCGCCCAGATGGTCCTGGAGTGCCTTGCCCGTGTTGCGGTGTGCGACTCGGGTCGCGAGCTCTTGCAACGCGACGTAGACGAACCCGTCGATCGCACTCTCGGGGTTCGGCACCTGACCACCCGACATCTGGGCCATGCGACCGTCCTCGAGCGCTCGCGGATCGAGCGCGCGAGTGACGGTCATGAAGTCACGGAGTGCGATCGAGTGGCGGGCTTCTTCGGCTGTCCACCGATGCGACCACTCTCGCCATGTCCCCTCACGACCGAACATCCGGTCGATGGTGTGAAAATAGTAGGGCAGGTTGTCCTCGGTGAGCAGGTTGACGAACAACGCGCTGCGCACCGAATCGGGAAGCGGTACATCGCGAGCGTCCCATTGCTCGCCCTCGACGAAGTCGCGCCCCATGCCCCACGGCACGAACTCATGGGGATACCACGGCTTGCACGTGTCGTAGTGACGAGCTGTCAGCTGCTCGGCAACCGGGGTGAGTTCGCGGAGCAGTTCGACCTCGTTCATCTTCCCAGTCTACCTACCGGTAGGTAGGCTGTCTCGGCATCGTGTGCACACCGGCGTGCACACCCCGCTCCGCCAGGCTCCACCGTCGCACGTGACGCCGGGACCGCGTAACGTTCGTGTTCGTGGGGACGGTACGGCGCCGACTGATGAGCATTCCTCTGCTGGTGGGGCTGACTGTCGCACTCACCGTCGGCATCGTGGTCTGGCTCCCCCTCGCCGTTGCAGCCGATCTCCTGCGCGGGCGCACCCGTGTCCCCACGGCGCGCCTGCTGGCATTCGCTCTCGGTTGGGGCTGGAGCGAGACGGCCGGCATCTCGATTGCGTTCTGGCTGTGGATCACCGGCCGACGCAACGACCACCGCGCCCACTACGCCCTCCAGCGATGGTGGGCAGCCAAGGTGATGGGGGTGTTGCGACACACCACCGGGCTCACCATCGACGTGACCGGTGTCGAGGCGTTCTCGCCAGGCCCGGCGGTGGTGTTCTGCAGGCATGCCAGCCTCGCCGATTCGCTCGTGAGCGCCTGGGTGGTGACCACCCAGGCCGGCAAGCTGCCCCGATATGTGCTCAAGCGCGAACTGCTGGCCGACCCGTGCCTCGACGTCGTGGGCAACCGTCTCCCCAACCACTTCCTCGACCGCGAGGCGGCCGACTCCGCCGCCGAGCTCGCGGCACTCACACGGCTCTCGACCGATCTCGGCGCCGACGACGTGGCGATCATCTTTCCCGAGGGCACCCGAGCCTCGCCGGCGAAGCGCGAGAAGGCCCTCGACCGCATCGCCTCGCGCGATCCGGCCCGCGCCGGCCGGCTGGCGGCGATTCGCCATCTGCTCCCCCCTCGACCGGCCGGCAGCGCAGCGCTCCTGGCCGGATCACCAGACAGTGACGTGGTCATCGCCTGGCACACCGGGTTCGAGGGCCTCGACACCTTTGGAGGCATCCTGCGCGCCCTCGGCCGCGGAGCACCCCGCGTTCGCTTCGGTGCCATCCGCATCAGCCGCGCCGACGTACCCTCCACCGACGACCTCCCCGGTCTGACCGCATGGCTCGACGATCGTTGGCTCGAGGCCGATCGGGCCGTCGACGTCCTGCTGTCCGAATCTGCCCTGAATCCGGCGTAGCGCCGGTTCGAACCACTCCATCACCACCGATCGAGGCCCCGATGTCCACCGCCATGTTGTCCGCAGCACTCGCGATCGTTGTGCTGATGCTCGTCACCTGGGTGATCAGCGTGGTCATCTCCAACGCCTCGATCGTCGACATCGTGTGGGGTCTCGGATTCGTCGTGGTCGCATGGGTCGTCCGCCTCACGGTCGACGACGGCCTCGACGCTCGCCAGTGGCTTCTGGTCGCGATGACCACGATCTGGGGGCTCCGGCTGGCCCTCTACTTGGCATGGCGCAACCTCGGACACGGCGAGGACTACCGATACCGGGCCATGCGCAAGCACTTCGGCCCGAACTTTCGTTGGATCAGCCTCGCCACCGTGTTCGGTCTGCAGGGTGTGTTGATGTTCGTCGTGTCGTTGCCCGTGCAGATCGGCCAGACCGACGACACCCCCGACCTCGGCGTGATCGCGATCCTCGGCATCCTCGTGTGGATGGTGGGCATGTTCTTCGAAGTCGTCGGCGACGCTCAGCTGGCACGATTCAAGGCCGACCCGGCCGGCGCAGGCAAGGTGATGGACCGTGGCCTCTGGCGCTACACGCGCCACCCCAACTACTTCGGCGACTGCTGCGTCTGGTGGGGAATCGCCCTCATCGCGGCCGAGACCGGCACCGGTGCCATCGGATTGATCGGAGCCGTCGTGATGACGGTGCTCCTGCGGCGAGTGTCGGGCGTGACGCTCCTCGAGAAAACGATCGTGAGGCGCCGAGAGGGCTACCAGGAGTACATCGAACGGACGTCGCCATTCATCCCACGGCCACCACGGCGCCCGGCGAGCAGTGCCGATGCCTGACTCGACCAGCGGGTCGACGGCCTGAAGATCAGTCCTTGCCCGGGCGCCGCTTGATCTCGGCGTTCGGGTCGCCCTTGTAGCCAGCCGGCAGCGATGCCATGAGCTCGTCCGGGGTGGGCTCGCGCTTGATCCGACTCTCCGGAGGCAACAGATCCATCAGCGCCTTCATGATTCGCTTCGTGTCGGCCTCGGGGTCCTTGTGCTTCAACGGCACCGCTGCCCCCACCCTCACCTGCACGAGCGGCGGATCGACGAGGTTCAACACGTTGGGCAGGCGCGCCGATCGTGGCCACACCTTCTCGGTGCCCCACAGACCCACGGGGATCACGGGGGCGCCGGTGAGCGCGGCGAGTCGGGCGGCGCCCCATCTGCCCTTCAGCTTCGGGTCGAAGAACGCCCGTCCACGAGGAATCGTGCCCTGAGGCATGATCGCGACCAGGTCGCCGTTCGCCAGCGCCTCGGCCGCGGCCGCCAAGGGCTCGTCGCTCCCGGTGCCGCGATCGACGCGGATGCCACCCATCGCCGTGGCGATCTGTCCCACGATCGGAGCGTCGAAGACCTCCTTCTTGCCGAGGAACCGCACCGTCCGTTCGGTCTTCGCGATCGTGAGTGCCATCGCCGCTGAGTCGAAGTAGCTGCGGTGGTTCCCGACGATGATCGCTGATCCGGTCGACGGGATGTTCTCGGTGCCGGCGATGTCGAACTTCGCGTACGGGAAGAAGAACGGATGGGTGAAGCTCAGCGCCAGTCGCTGGATCTCCAGGTTCACCACCGGGATCTTGGCCAT
>JAYSLK010000347.1:0-7361 GCA_043725585.1 Actinomycetota bacterium | reverse complement strand
GTGATGAACAGGATCGCCCAGTGGCCGTGGACGTTGCTGCACCAGGACTATCGCGTCGACAACCTGTTCTTCGATTCCGACAACCGCGACGAGCCGGTGGTCGTGATCGACTGGCAGGGCATCGGTCGCGGGCCAGGCATCTACGACCTGTGCTACTTCCTCGGTGGATCGCTCACGATCGAGGACCGTCGCGCCAACGAGCGCGAGCTGGTCGAGCTGTACCACGCCCGTCTCATGCAGCGCGGCATCGTCGACTACCCACTCGAGACGCTGTGGCACGACTACCGGTTCGGCCATCTCACCAGCTGTTCGACGGCCGTCCTCGTGGGGGCGACCTTCGATCT
Source organism: Actinomycetota bacterium (assembly GCA_043725585.1). Lineage (GTDB taxonomy): Bacteria > Actinomycetota > Acidimicrobiia > Acidimicrobiales > Ilumatobacteraceae > VFMC01. The sequence continues at coordinate 7,017 of JAYSLK010000347.1, read as the reverse complement.
CGCCAACGAGCGCGGGTTGGCGCTCGTGGACACGCTGGCGTCTCGTCACTTCCAGGCGGTGGTCGACAACCGCTCCACCGATCTGCTGAGCGATCTCGACGTCTGAGCGCGACGGCCGCCTGGTCGTTCAGTGCAGCGACACCGGGGTGGCGATGCCGGCGAAGGGCCTGTTCACCAGATCGAAGAAGTCGTTGCCCTTGTCGTCGACCACGACGAACGCAGGGAAGTCATGCACCTCGATCTTCCAGACGGCCTCCATGCCCAGTTCCGCGTACTCGAGCACTTCCACCTTGGTGATGCAGTCCTGGGCGAGCCGCGCCGCAGGGCCGCCGATCGAGCCGAGGTAGAAGCCGCCATGCGTCTTGCAAGCGTCGGTCACCTGGCGTGAGCGATTGCCTTTCGCGAGCATCACGAAGCTGCCACCAGCGGCCTGGAACTCCTCGACGTAGCTGTCCATGCGACCCGCTGTCGTGGGACCGAACGAACCGCTGGCCATGCCGTCGGGGGTCTTGGCGGGACCCGCGTAGTAGACGCAGTGATCCTTCATGTACTGAGGCAGGCCCTGCCCGGCGTCGAGACGCTCCTTCAACTTGGCGTGGGCGATGTCGCGGGCGACCACCATCGGCCCGGTGAGCATCACCCTGGTCTTCACCGGCAACGTGCTCAACGTGGCGCGGATCTCCGCCATCGGCCGGGTGAGGTCGATCTGCACCACGTCGCCGGCCTCGGCGAGATGCTGAACCTCGATGTCGGGCATGAAGCGGGCCGGGTCGGTCTCGAGCTGTTCGAGGAAGACGCCCTCACGGGTGATCTTGCCGAGAGCCTGGCGGTCGGCCGAGCAGCTGACAGCCATCGCCACCGGGCAGCTCGCACCGTGACGGGGCAGGCGGATCACGCGCACGTCGTGGCAGAAGTACTTCCCCCCGAACTGGGCACCGATGCCGGTCTGCTGCGCCAGCTCGAGCACCTTGCGCTCCAGGTCGAGATCACGGAACCCGTGCCCGAGCGCCGAACCCTCGGTGGGCAGCGAGTCGAGGTATCGGGTGCTCGCCAGCTTGGCGGTCTCGACGGCGAACTCGGCCGATGTGCCACCGATCACGACGGCCAGGTGATATGGCGGGCAAGCCGAGGTGCCGAGCGTCTTCATCTTCTCGAACAGCCATGGCAGGAGCGTCTTTTCGTTGAGGAGCGCCTTGCTCTCCTGGAACAGGTAGCTCTTGTTCGCGCTCCCCCCGCCCTTGGCCATGAACAAGAACTTGTAGGCCTCACCGTCGATGGCGCTGATCTTGATCTCGGCCGGCAGGTTGGTTCCGGTGTTCTTCTCGTCGTACATGTTCAGCGGGGCCATCTGGCTGTAGCGCAGGTTCGACGTGAGGTAGGTGTTCTGCACACCGCGAGCGATCGCCGCCTCGTCGCCGCCGCCCGTGTGTACGTACTGGCCCTTCTTGGCCTTCACGATCGCGGTACCGGTGTCTTGGCACATCGGCAGCACGCCGCCGGCGGCGATGTTCGCGTTCTTCAGCAGATCGAGCGCGACGAAACGATCGTTGTCGCTCGCTTCAGGGTCGTCGAGGATGTTGCGCAGTTGCTGCAGGTGGCCTGGCCTGAGGAAGTGGGCGATCTCGCGCATCGCCTCCTGGGTGAGCAGCGTGATCGCGGCCGGCGACACCGTGAGGAACGGACCGAGGGGAGTGTCGACGACAGAGACGCCGTCGGTGGACACGAGCCGGTACGGGGTGTCGTCGTGGCCGAGGGGCAGGATCTCCGTGAACTCGAAGTCGGACATACGAGCAGGCTACGCAACCGAACCTGCCGATTGCGAGCGTGTGTGGTCCTGGGTCGAAGCCTCAGGGCTGGGGTGTGCCGGACAGGACCGATTCGACCAGGTCGAGCTCTGCAGGCGTCGTCGGGGTGCGCGGGTCGATGGCGCCCTCGGCGACGAGTGTCGGCAACCAACCGACGGTCACATCGGGGTCGAACGCGACGAGCACCAACGACCCGTCGGCCGTCGCCGACGCCGGCGTGCCGGCCACCAGTTCAAAGGCGCGCCGCGCAACGGCGGATCGTTGCGCCCAGTCGTCGGAGGCGTTGACGAGCAATCGCGCGTTCGACGCGACCGCGGCGCACACCAGTAGGCGTCCGGCGACGACGGCGCGATGGTCGAGCCGTCTCAGCTGATCGATCGCGAGCCCGAACGGCACAGCGAGCACCATCGCCGTCATGTACTGGTACCGGGGTGAGGCTGCCGATTCGAGCCCGAACACCGCCCGTTGCCAGCCGATGGCCAGCAACACAGGAACCGGCATCACGGAGAGCACCGTCACCAACGACCGCGCCCGCAGGTTGAGCGGCGTCACGAACACGACGACTGCGATGCCGAACAGGGCGGCACCGGCGAACAGGACTTGTCCGGTCATGCCGTTGAACGTGGCGGTGAGCGCGAGCCGGGCGAACTTGAGTGCCCCGCTGAGCGACGGGCTGCCATCGTCGCCCGCCGGATCGCTTCCCCAGGTGAGCAGCCACCAGGTGTACAGGATCGCCTGAGGAGCGACCGCCACGGCGGCCGCCCTCCAGCGGCGTCGCCAGCACAGCACGACGAACACCCCGGCAGCGAAGAACGGACCGAAGGCACTGGAGCTGACACCGATGATCCCGATGGCCGCGCCAGCCACATCGCGACGACCCACCGGCCCGTCGTGGTCCGCAAGCACCAGGTGGGCCAAGAACGCGACCAGCGACAGGTTGTAGGTCACCTGCACCGCGAAGACCACGTTCTCCCACCCGCTGCCGAACAGCAGCATCAACGTGCACACGAACACCGTGGTCCACTCACTCACCCCGACGCGTCTGCACAGTTCGCGCACGAGCAGCACGGCCCCGACGTGGAGGGCCATGTTGGCCAGCAGGAAGGGCCAGTACGAGTCGATCCCGAAGAGTTGCTCGATCAGCCAGTACAGCAACAGCGGTGGCGTCATCCAGTGGCCGTCCTGAGCGGTGAACAGCCAATCGCTCGCGCCGAGTTGATCACGCATGGCGCGGCGTGTGAGCACGAAGGCCCAGTCGTCGCGGATGAACCACTGGTGCCGACCGACGAGTGCGAACAGCGCCACCGCTGCGGCGAGCACCACGATCGACACCTGTCGAGGCGTGATCCTCCCGATGACGCTCCGGACGTCGTTCATCGATGCCTCACGACCACACGCCACCACAGCTCGAGCAGCTGGCGGGCACTGCGAGCGATCGCCGGCAGACGGAAGAACTGCGACTTCCCCGAGGGGCGCGCATAGTGGTGCACCGGTGTCTGGACGAAGCGGGCGCCCTGCTCGGTGAATCGGCGCATCATCTCCACACAGATCACCCCGCTCGTGGACGTGAGCGGAAGGTCGACGATCAGCGACCGACGGAACATGCGGAAGTCGCAATCGGTATCGCGCACCGGGAGGCGGAACAGCATCTTCACGACATGGTGGTAGGTGCGCCCGATCACCTTCCGATACCAGGAGTCACCTCGGCCGAGCTTGTAGCCCTGCACCACGTCGACATCGGATGTGGCGAGCGGCACCATCAGGGCGGCTTCCTTGGCGTCGTACTGTGCGTCGCCGTCGGTGTACCAGATCCACTCGTGTCGGGCTGCGGTGAACCCCGTGATGAGCGCGCCCCCGTACCCGCGGTTGCGTTCGTGATGGATCGGGCGAAGCCACGGACGATCGATCGCCAGTGCATCGAGCACCTCTCGCGATCCGTCGGACGATCCGTCGTTCACGACGATCACCTCCACCGTGTCGACCAGAGGGGACAGCGCTGCGTAGGCGTCGTCGACCAGGGCACCGATCGTCTCAGCATCGTTGTAACACGGGAACATCGCCGATACCGACGACAACGGAACCACGGAGGGTTTCGAGCTCGCCGTCGGAACGGCGGTCATCGGAGCTCTCGATCGTGGGTGGCGACCGAAGTGGAGATCGAGGTGGAAGTCGAGGTGGAAGTCGAGGTGGAAGTCGAGGCGGAAGTCGAGGTGGAAGTCGAGGCGGAGATCGAGGCGAGTGCCGCCGACACGGCTTCGACCTCGTCGTCGGTCATCTGAGGGAAGCACGGCACCGACACACACTCGTTCGCCCACGCCTCCGCTTCGGGGCATGGGTCGGTGGCGAGGTGTCGGTAGGCCGGTTGTTGGGTGAGGGCCAGCGGGTAGTGAACCCCGGTACCGACGCCGAGCTCGGTCAGCCGGTGGCGCACGGCTGAGCGATGGTCGGTTCGGAACACGCAGAGGTGATGCACGTGGCGATCGTCGGCCGCATGCCACGTCAGGTCGGGCGCAGCGACCCGGTAGCGGGCGGCGATGTCGCGACGCGCCTCGTTCCATCGGTCGAGCAGCGGCAGGCCGAGCCGCAGCCAGGCCGCTTCCATCTCCGACATCCGGAAGTTCTGAGAGACCCACTCGTGCACGTACTGCTCGGTCATGCCGTGCACTCTCAGGCGGCGGGCGCGTTCGAGCAGCGCTGGGTCGTTCGACACGATCGCTCCACCATCTCCCATTCCGCCGAGGTTCTTGGTGGGGTAGAAGCTGTATGCCACGGCTGCCGACCGGTCGTGGCGATCGAGCGCACCCATGGCCTGTGCGGCGTCCTCGACCACGGGCAGGTCGGTGTTCGGCAGCGGTGCAGGGCGGCCGTAGAGGTGTACCACCACGACGGCCTTCGTGCGGAGGGTGCGGGCAGCGAGCATCGACGATTCGGTGAGGGCGGCGGTGGCGGGATCGACGTCGGCGAACACCGGGGTTGCGCCGAGCGCACACACGGCTGCAGCTGTGGGCACTGCGGTGAACGCCGGCACGATCACCTCGTCGCCCGGACCGACGCCGAGAGCGGCCAGCGTGAGTTGGAGCGCCGCCGCGCCCGACGACACCGCGACCGCTCCGGCAGCATCGGCCCACGTGGCGAGCTCGTGTTCGAACGCGTCGGTCTCGGGCCCCAGGAGCACGATTCCGCGAGCGAGCACCTGCTCGACCCGCAAGAGGAACTGGGCGACGAGCTCTGGCGCGTGCCGGCTCAGATCGACGACTGGTACCACGGGTGAATCCGAAAGAAGTCGAGCGTGCGACGCAGTCCATCGTGGAGGTCGACCGTCGGCGCCCAGCCGAGGTCGGCGTGGATCGCCGAGCTGTCGGTCTCGAACGAGCCGATGTCGATGCGTCGATGCACGGGTGGCCATGGAGCGGCGATCACCTCGCTGCCGGTCCCGGCGAGCGAGGTGAGGATGATCGCGATCTCTTTCAGGGAGTGGCTCGCCGCGCCACCCACGTTGTAGACCGCGCCGATCGCCTTGGGCGCCGATGCAGCAAGGATCGCTTCCACCACGTCGTCGACGTACAGACAGTCCCGGCGTTGTTCGCCGCCGCCGAAGAGCTCGATCGCTTCGCCCTGCAGGGCTTTGCGAACGAACACCGGCAGGAAGCCGAGCTCGTCGCTGGTGAGCCGCTGGCGCGGGCCGTACACGTTGGTGAGCCGCAGCGAGCTGATCGGCATTCGGTGGGCGTGGGAGTAGACCATGTGCAGGTGCTCGCCTGCCAGCTTGGCCACACCGTTCACGTCGATCGGACGGGCTGGCGTCTGTTCGTCGACAGGGAACCGATCGACCCGGCCGTACACCTGCCGCGTGCTCGCGTGCACCACGCGGGCGGACGGGTTCACCTGTCGCAACATCTCGAGGAATCGGGCGTGGGAGATGGTGTTGAGCTCGAGATCGCGCACCGGATCGGTCATCGACGCCGTATGGCTCACCTGGCCGGCGAGGTTGAACACGTGGCCGACGCCTCGAAGGGCCGGCCCGACCTGAGGATCGCTGATCGAGGCTTCGATCACGTCGACCGCGAGCCCTTCGATGTTGCGGTGGTTCGCTCCGTGTCCTTCGACGACGGCGTCGACGACCCGCACCGGCACACCTTCGGCGACGAGTCGATGCACCAGGTTGGATCCGATGAAGCCCAGCCCGCCCGTGACCACGCACCCGCGAGTGCGGAGCGTGTCGAAGTCGACGTTGACGGGGGACACGGCCAGCGATCGTAGGCCACTGGGAGCCCTTCGATCGCGACGCGGCCGCCACCAGCGGTGCCAGACTCGATGGCGATGGACGCAGACGAGTACCGCCGCATGGCCGAGGCCGGAGCGCACCACTGGTGGTACAAGAACACCCGGTTGCTGCTCGCCCAGGTGCTGGTGCCCCACCTCGAAGGGCGATCGTCTGGTGGTCGGCGTCCCTTGGTGCTGGATGCGGGCGGCGGAACGGGCGCCACCGGCGGATGGATGACCACGTTCGCAACGACCGTGCTGGCCGACTTCGAGCCGATGGCGCTCGACGTGGCTCGCCACGACCATGATCGCGGTCACGGACTGCTGGCCGTGCAGGCCGACCTGAATCGGCTTCCCTTCGCCGACCAGACGTTCGACGCGGTGCTGTGCGTGACCGCCCTGTGCCATCGGATGAATCCAGACCCCGGTGCGATCGTGCGCGACTTCGCCCGCATCACCAGACCTGGCGGGGTGGTGTGCCTGTGGGAACCGGGGGTGCGCCGACTTCGCCGTGGTCACGACGAGGTGACCCACACAGGCCGTCGGTTCAGCGTGGGCGACATGCGCAACATGGCAACCGACGCAGGTCTGCACGTCGAACGAGCGACCGGCGCGTACTCGTTCCTGGTGCCGCCTGCGGCCTTGATCGGGTTGTTCGAACGTCCGGCTGACGCGAAGAGCGATGTTGGACGGAACGAGACCGGGCTCGGCGGCGTGTTCCCGGCCGTGGCCAGAATGGAGCGATGGGTGCTGCGTCGCGTCGATCTGCCGGTGGGGCTGTCGGCGATCGTGGTCGCGACCAAGGCCGATCACTGAGCGGGATCTGATCCGGTTCTAGTCCCAGCTAGTCCGCCCCGACGAGAACAAGTCCTCGAACAACGCGTCAGGGAACAACTCGTGACGGTGATCAGCCAAGAACGCGTGCACCGAATCGTCGGCCACCAGATGA
>JAYSLK010000346.1:0-1642 GCA_043725585.1 Actinomycetota bacterium | reverse complement strand
AACGCGTTGCTGATCACGCGCTGCAAGGTGTTGCCCAATGGATACAACGACGAGTTCACGGGATCGGGTTGTGCGGCACGTGCTCCTTGCTGGCACTGTTCCGGGGGCGGACCGGGGTTCGCCTGGTTGGTCCCGTCGTCGTCTCCCCAGCACTGGAACGCCTGCACGAAGTGCGCCCCGTAGTTCCCGGGCCCGGTCGTTCTGATGCCGCCGGTCCAGGTGATCGAGATGGCCTGCGTCGTGAGATCGGCAGTCTGGCTGATCGTGAACTCCATGTCCGCGAAGCGACCTCGGCCGCCCACCTTGACCGCTGACTCGGTCGCCGGCAGACCCGCGAGCACCCCCGCTTCGCCGGGTACGGGCGCAGCACTGCTCGAGCCCGTCGGAGCGATCGTCGCGACAAGTGCAATCGCACACGGTGCCAGCAGCCACGCCCAACTCCGAGGCCGCGCGCTCATGAGGTTCGCGCCTCGTTGAAGAAGCGCCATGCGAGGGCCGGAGCGAGCACCACACCGATCGTCAGGATGACGATGAGGAGCACCAGTGCGAGCGAGGCGTCCCACCCCGATGATTTCGCCAGCGTGGTCACGGTGACCGGGCCGACAGCACCGCCGGCCGTCGGCGCATCGGCTGTTTGTCCGCCCTCGCCACCGCACACGCCCGTGTCGGGATCGCAGGCGGCAGGGTCGACTGCGACGACAACGACGGGAACGCCGTTCGGGTCGACCGGCACACCGGTGACAGCATCGACCGGTGCTCCGGTCGCATCGAGGATCGTGTTCACGGTCGGTGACCCAGGAGTCGGGGAACCCGGCGTCGGGGAACCGGGCGTCGGGGAACCCGGCGTCGGTGTACCCGGCGTCGGGGTACCGGGCGTCGGGGTACCGGGAGTCGGTGTACCAGGCGTCGGTGTACCCGGCGTCGGTGAAGCGGGCGTCGGTGAGCCCGCGCTCGACGCAGTCACTGCCGTGGGCACGTTCGGCAATCCGCCGGTGCCTGTCGGGCACATGCCCACACCCTGCTTGTCGCATCCCTGCGGTTGGGGCGCGGTGTTGGCGAGGAGGTTCGTGCCGTCGGACGAGAACGTCGGGTTCTTGCACTGCCTGATGTCGATGTCCTGTACCTGCACGCCCGGGATCTTGCGGATCTGTTCGAAGCTCGCCTCCACCAGGTTCACCGGCATCGGCGAGTAGCCGAGCGAAGCCGACGACTGCTGCGCCTGACACATGGCGTAGTACGCGAAGGCGCCCAGTGTGAGTCCCTTCGCCTCGTTGAACTGTCCGGCCACCTTCGTCGGCAGGATGAGATACGAATACGACGAGAGCTGGTAGCTACGGGGGTCGTTGTCGGTGTACACACCACTGAGATCCTGGGTGAGGTACTTCGCCGGGTTGGACTCGTCGGTGTTGATTCGCGACTTCAACAGCGACACGGCAACGTTGTTCGGTGTCGGCTCGGTGTAGAACCCGGCGGCGTTCAGCATCTTCACGACCGGGAACTCCGCGCTGAGCGCATACGAGTAGTTCACGTAGCCGATGGCGCCTTCGGCGAAGCTCTGCTTGACGTACTCCGACACGCCGAGGTCACCCGACTGCGAGATCATGCCGGTCACGGTCGGGTAGAAGGAGGTCGGCCCGCACGA
>JAYSLK010000345.1:0-10688 GCA_043725585.1 Actinomycetota bacterium | reverse complement strand
GGCGACCCGATCGCACTCAGAGACGCAGTGCTCGCGGGCCTCGCCGGCAAGATCCGCATCGTCCTGCGCGGCAAGGACGGACTCCCCACCGCCATGTCCTCGGCACAACGACTATTCACCGGTGCGATCCGCGACGCGGTGCTGATGACAGCCACGCATTGCACCGGTGACGGGTGCATCGTCCCCGCCTCCAAATGCCAGACCGATCACCTCCTCCCCGCCTCGCAAGGCGGTGAAACCTGCGTCTGCAACGGCGGGCTCGCCTGCGGGCACCACAACCGATGGCGCTACCGCGCCAAGGTGAAAGTCGTCCGACTCCCCGACGGGATCATCGCGACCTTCCGGCCCGACGGCAGCCGCATCGCCCCACCCAACTGACCCACCGTGACCTCAACCGAACGAAGACGAGGCCCGGCAGGGCCCACATCGACGCGCCCGGGAGCGGCTACTAGGTACGGTGAGTCGATGGGTTGGTACGAGCCTCGACGTCCTCCGGCAGATGTCGAAACGCTCGGCCGGCCGGCACGGGTCCCTTCGTCGGTTGGTCCGTGGATTACCGTCGCAACGAGGCTCAGGTTCCCATGGTCAGTTTCGGAGGCACACCGATGGCATCGACGACAGTACGCGAAGCTCGAACGCCGGCTGGCCGAACTCGCCAGGCTGTCGGCGCAGCGATTGGTGGAGCTCCGTGGTCGGTGCGACGTTGCTCGCGACATCTCGATGCAGTACCCGCTGCAGGTGATCCTGTCGATCCTCGGGCTCCCCGAATCCGACTTCCCGCGCATGCTCAAGCTCACGCAGGATTTTGGCTCGGCCGATCCAGAGCTGTCACGGACGAGATCATCCGCTGGGTCACACCGGTCAAGCACTTCATGCGCAACGCCACCACCGAACACACGCTGAGCGGCCACACGTTCCGGCCCGGGGATCCCGTGGTGCTGTCGTACCCGTTGTTCGTCGGTGGTCTGAAGCGCCTGCCGATCGCGTACGAGATCGTCTGACGCATGCCCGCCGACGCTCAACCGGACATCCTCGACGCCCTCGGCGGTGCGCTCACACCGCAGGCGTTGATCGCCCTCGCCAAGCAGTTGGGTCTGGGGTTCGACGATGTCACCAGATTGGTGAAGGCGATCCTGCCCGCGCTGTTGGAACAACTGCAGGGCAACGCCGACCGTGGCGACAGCGAGAACATTGCGGCTGCGGTCAGCAAGGACCACGACGGCATCGTGCTCGACGACGCAGTCGGGTTCCTCGGCGGCGGCTTCCTGCGCGGTTCGGGCAGCGGCATCCTCGGCCATGTGTTCGGCGATCAACTCGACGCCACCGCCAAACGCATCAGCGACGAGACGCACCTCCCCGAAGGCGCCGTCCGCATGGCGATGACGGCGTTGGCACCGATGGCGATGGGAGCGATCGCGAAGGTGGCGATCGGCGCAATCACCGCCGCTGGGGTCGCGGCTCTGCTGGCCGTTGCCGTGCAGGGCGTGCGCAGCGGCAAGGTGCAGCGGATGATCGGCACCGTGAACGATCGCTTCGACGGCGACCGCGACGGCAACGCGCTCGATGACGTCGGCCGCGATGCGGTGCGCGCCGCCAGGAAGGGCGTCGTCGCGGTGAAGAACGCCGCGAAGTCGGTCGCGTCGAACGAGAAGGTGCGGTCCACTGCGAGCAAGGCCTCGACCACAACCAAGCACGTCGCAGCCAAGGCGGCCAGCGGTGCCAAGAACAAGCTGAAGAAGCTGAAGAAGCTGTTCGGTGGGTGGGGCTGACCGGGCGGCTCAACCGCTCCGGCGGATGAGCTCGACCCGTACCTCGTCGGGAGCGACGTCCCGTCCACCTCGACCGAGCTCGTGGAGGCCCACCGCGATCGCTGCGCGCTGTGATGCCCTCGCCGGCACACGCCCGCCTGGGAACGATGCGGGATCGTCGAGCACCGCGGCCACCGCTCGCAGCGACTCGCTGGCGATGGTGTCATCCGAGGTCATCGGTTCGAACCGCCAGCGGCGCACTCGCTGCCTGATCGCCGGCTGGTCGCCGTCGGGCTGGATGCCGGTCGCGGCGAACACCCTGCAATCGAACACGCGACACGTCCGCGGTCGGTGCGCGTCGATCGTGCAGCCTCGCTCCCCCAGCATCGGGCAGCGGCCCTGCTCGTCGTATCCCCGGACGACGTGGCCCGCGGGCAGACCCGGCGCCGGGAAGCGGACGTGATCGGGGATGTGCGCAAGTGCGTCGACCTCGTCGGGTTCGACATGCACGAACTGGTGGGATGAACAACACGCCACGCAGTCGCCACACGGAACATCGGTGTCGGCCGAACCGCGAAGCGCCAGCAACATCTGATCGAGCCACGGTGCCAGGTGGCCGGCAGACAGATGTGGCTCGCTCGAGTGATCTGTTCCGAGCCCATCGTGTCATGGCGACGAATGGTCAGGGAACGAGCACCGTCTTGCCCACGATCTTGCGGTCGAACTGATCCTGGAGAGCAAGTGCGGCCTGCTCGAGTGGATACGCGATCGGTTCCACCGGCGAGAGGCGGCCCTCGCTGATCGCCACCTCCGGCACCGAGCACCAGCATCGACATCCCAGCCGACACCCGTGCCCGCTTGGCGAGCGCGAACCACGCCGTGGAGTAGCTCTGCGTGAAGGTTGCCGCCTGACCGTCGGTCATCGACTCAGGCGTCAATGCGGCCCGCTTCGCAGGCACGACGACCTCGCTCGCATACCCACCGAGGCCGACGTTGGTGAACGCACGCTGGCCCACCTGCAGACTCGTCACGTCAGCACCTACCTCGCTGACCACACCCGCCACTTCGTTGCCAGGCACGAACGGAAGTGGCGGCTTGATCTGGTACAGACCCTGCACGAACAGCGCGTCGACGAAGTTGACCCCGGCCGCGGTGACCGCGATGCGAATCTCGTCCGATCCGAGCGGCAACCGATCGCGCTCCACGACCTGGAGGTTGGTGAGAGGACCGAAGCTGTTACATGAAACCGCCCGCATGATCGGCGACGGTACTGGCAAGCTGGTGGGCGATGCGCCTCGAACCTCCCACTCTGCGCGGCTCGTCCGTTCAACTGGAGCCGCTGTCCGAGCACCATGCCTCGGCCCTGCTCGCCGCAGCCACCGATCGCGCCACCTTCGGGTTCACCTTCGTGCCGGGCGACCTCGATTCGATGCGCTCGCACATCGCGGCGTTGCTGGGTGATGCGTCGAACGACACCGCCGTGCCGTTCGCCCAGCGGCGGCTCTCCGACGGGGCCGTGGTGGGATGCACGCGCTTCTTGAACATCACGTGGTGGGCGAGTCGTGAGACCCCCGTCGAGGTGGAGATCGGAGGCACCTGGCTGTCGTTCGAGGCTCAGCGCACCCCGCTGAACAGCGAAGCCAAGCTGTTGCTGCTCGAACATGCCTTCGACGTGTGGAACGTGCAACGGGTGGCCATCTGCACCGACGCTCGAAACGAACGCAGCCGGGCCGCAATCGAACGCCTCGGCGCCACGTTCGAAGGCATCCTGCGCAACCATCGGCCGGCGGCGGGCGAGCAGTCGACGCGGGGCACCGTCCGCGACACGGCCGTGTACTCGATCATCCCTGACGAGTGGCCGGCGATCCGTGATCGCCTGTGCGCACGGGCCGTGCGATGAACGGTCGACCCGTGATGATCATCACCGGTGCAGCACGAGGCATCGGTGCTGCGATCGCCAGAGCGGCGGCCGACGACTACGACCTGGTGATCAATCACGTCACGCCCGGCGAACACGTGCCCGTGTTGGCCGACGAACTGCGCGCCGCCGGAGCCGGCGTGCTGGTGCACCGGGCCGACGTGGCCGACGAGGCCGCCGTCGTTGCGATGTTCCGTGCACTCGACGACCGATTCGGTCGGCTGGACGTGCTGGTGAACAACGCGGGCATCGCCGGCGGCTACGGCGCGATCGACTCGGTCGACGCAACGATGCTCGCCTCGCTGTGGGCGGTCAACGTCACCGGAGCGTTCATCTGTGCGCGAGAGGCCGTCGCCCGCATGGCGACCGACCGCGGCGGTGCCGGCGGCTCGATCATCAACATCTCCTCGCGGGCGGCCGTGCTGGGCGGCTCGGGAGAGTGGGTTCACTATGCGGCGTCCAAGGGTGCGATCGACACGATGACGAGCGGACTCGCACGCGAGCTCGCCCTCCGCGGGATCCGCGTCAACGGTGTCCGCCCCGGCCTGGTGGAGAGCGACTTCCACGATCATGCCCCACCTGGTCGGCTCGAGCGGATGGCACCCACGGTGCCGATGGCCCGAGCGGGAAGCCCCGACGAAGTCGCGGCGGGCGTGTTGTGGCTCGCCTCACCCGCGGCGAGCTATGTCACCGGTGCTTTCATCGACGTCAGCGGCGGTCGCTGAGTCGACTCGGCGCCAGCGAGCTCGCGCATCGTTCACACCCCTGTCACGAAGCGATGGCCTCTGGCGGTTCGGTGGCGCTGTAGGTTCGAGCCGAGATGCGGGCCGTCGTGATCGTCGCCAATCCAAACCCATCGAGTTTCAGCCATGCGATCGCGGCGCGGTTGCGGGGAGGGCTCGAGGCCTCCGGACACAACGTCATCGTCCACGATCTCTACGCTGAGGGGTTCCGAGCCGCGATGTCGGCCGAGGAGCGGCAGGCCTACCACGGAGACGTGCCGGTGGTCGACCCGCTGGTGATCGAGCACATCACCGACCTGCGAGATGCTCACACGCTGGTCTTCGTCTACCCCACGTGGTGGAGCTCGTTGCCCGCGGTGCTCAAGGGCTGGCTCGAACGCGTGATGGTGCCGGGCGTGGGGTTCGTGTTCGACGAGCGGCACAAGGTGCGGCCGGGGCTCACCAACGTCAAGCGTCTCGTCGGTGTCGCCACGTACGGCTCGTCGTGGCGCTCGGTCAAGCTGATCAACGACAACGGCCGACGAACGATTCTGCGGGCCCTGCGCCTCAGCACCAGCGTGAGGACACGTTCAACCTGGCTGCCGTTGTACGGCATGGACTCGCTGGGCGTGAGCGACCGCGAGCGGTTCCTCGTCAAGGTCGATCGTCTGGCCCGGTCGCTGTGAAGATCCGACGGTGAGGGTTCCACGATGAGGGCCTATGTCGTCTTCTGCCACCCGACGCACGCGTCGTTCATCGGCGCGGCGCTCGAGCGAGTGCTGGCAGGCCTCGGCCGGGCGGGTCACGAGGTTCGCGTGAGCGACCTCTATGCCGACGGGTTCCGCCCCGAACTCGACCAGCACGACCTCGCGGTGCACCGCATCGATCACCGGGTGCATCCCGAGCGACGCCCCGACATCTCCCGGTACGTCGAGAACCTGCAGTGGTGCGACACCGTGGTCATGGTGTATCCCACCTGGTGGTCGGGGCAACCAGCGATGTTGAAGGGCTGGTTCGACCGGGTGTGGGTCACGGGTGTCGCATGGGACCGGCCGGATGGCACGAACCGAACCACGCCGCTCCTACGCAACATCCAGACACTGATCGCCGTCACGAGCCATGGTTCTTCGAAGGTGATGAACGCGCTGGAAGGCGAGACAGGGAAGCGAACCTTGACCAGGGCGTTGCGCTCCGCATGCGGCGTCCGGTGCCACACCCGGTGGATCGCCTTCTACACGATCGACCGATCGAACCACTCGGCTCGGGCGGCGTTCCTCGATCGAGTCGAGGAACGAATGTCGAAGCTCTAGACCGGGGCGACGTCGCCGGCGTAGGCGCCTTCGGCATTGCCGTTCGACACCACGCCGCCTTCGGCTTCGATCGTCACCACGAGTTGAGAGATCGTCTCCTCGCCGGAGCTGAACAGCTCGATCTCTGGGTTGGCGCCGAGCACGCCGAGGGAGATCACCTGATCGCCGATCACGCCCCACAGCTGATACGTCTGGTCGGATGGCAGCGTGGGAAGGGCCTCACCGACCAGGTACCCATGACCGTCCTGGTCGATCACGACGTCGGCGCCGAACGCACCGTCGGCGTTGGTCAGACGGGCGACCCGCGAGTCTCGGTCGGCCCGGGCATCGGACACCGCAGCAGCGAGCGGCTGCTGATCGGTGGCGTCGCCGCCGATCACGGTGACCGCGAGCACCGCGATCAGTGCAGCAGCTGCGGTTGCAGCGACCCACGAACCGGCGCTGCTCCAGCGTCGCGATCCGGCCCGACGGTTGTCGTCGAAGGACAACACCGACGCGAGTTGGCCAGTCGGGCGCGGCGCTTCGACCGTCGTGTCGAGATTCGCGGCGATGCGATCCCACAGTCCGTCGGGCGCAGACATGCCCGACCAGGCGAGCATGGTGGCCACCTCACGATGTTCCGCCACCTCCTGCCGGGCCCGCGGGCTGATCAGCAGGTGCTGTTCGACCGCACGTCGTTCGTCGTCGCTCACCGCGTCGAGCGCGTAGGCGCCGAGCAGTTCGTCGAGTTCGATCTCTTCAGCATTCATGCGTCACCCACCGACACGCCCGAGGACGCGAGCTCGCCACGGAGGCGCTTCAACCCGTTCCTGATCCGACTCTTGACTGTTCCTTCGGGCTCACCCAACTCGTCGGCAACCTCGCGGTACGTGCGCCCGCCGAAGTAGGCGAGCTCGACTGCAGCTCGTTCGCCTGGGTGGAGCTTCTCCATGGCGATACGAACATGTTCGGCGAGCGCCAGGTCCCACACCGCCCGATCGAGGTCGTAACCCCCCTCTGCGGTCTCGCGGGCATCACGTTCCTCACGCTTGCGGCGCGATGCCTCGGAACGAAGCACATCGACCGACCGGCTGTGCGCCTGGGCGAGCAGGTAGCTGCGCAAGCTGCCACGTTCGGGATCGAAGCGCTCGGGATGGTTCCAGAGGCGCAGGAACACCTCTTGCACCACTTCCTCGGCCCGGGCCTGGTCGGTGAGGATGCGCTTGGCCAGGCCGAACACCGCACCTGCGTGTCTGCGGTACACCTCGCCGAGTGCATGCTGTTGGAACCGTGCCAACGCGAGCACGAGGCCCGAGTCGGAAACGGCAGTCAGATCATCACGCACGTCCGGGAGTACGGAGCGACCCGAGTTCTGGATCACGAGATCTCCGAGAGATCGCTCGCGTTCGTCGACCGCTCGAACCGACCGACCACTTCGACATGGTGGGTCTGAGGGAACAGGTCGAGGGTCACCGCACGGCTGAGGTGGTAGCCGGCGGTGCCGAGCAGCCCGACATCGCGAGCGAACGCGACCGGGTCGCACCCGACCAGCACCAGCACCTGCGCTCCCGTCGCAGCCAGCACCTCGGTCGCCGCCTTGGCGAGCCCGGTACGGGACGGGTCGGCGATGACCACGTCGGCCGGTTGAGGAGTCCACATCTCGACGGGACTGCACACGACCGTGGCGTTTCTCCCATGGAGGTTCGCCCTCGCATCATCGCATGCAGCCGCCGAGCCCTCGACCACGATGATCGATCGATCGACTCCTTCGCCGGCGGAGAACGGCGTGGAGAACGTCGTGGCGAACAACCCCACGCCGCCGTAGGCATCCACGATGCGACGCGCCGCGCTGAGCTCGTCACCGCCCATGTCGCGCACGGCATCCACCAACAGTTCGGCTGCGGCGGGCCCTGACTGGAAGAACGACTCGCCGCTCACGCGGAACAGGAGACCGTGCACGCGCTCGTGCACCAGTGCGTCCGAACCGAGTGCGACGTCATCGGGCACAGCCTCGGGAACGACCTCGTCGCCTGCGTCCGCAACGGTCCACCACGCACTTCGTTCACCGGTCGCCGCGCTCACCCGCAACGACACCTCGGCCGCACCGCGAAAGCGGGCCACGTGCACCAGATCGTCGAGCAGCGGATGTGCGACCGGACAGCGATCGAGCGCGACCGGTTCGTTGGTCCGCGGCCGACGGAGCGCCACCCGTCCCTGGCGATCGACGGCCGCCCGCATCGAGGTTCGATACGCCCACGGCGCCACAGAGCCGCCATGCGACACCGACACGTCCGACACTCGGGCGGTGCGCCGCAAGGCCTCGCGCACCAGGTCGAGCTTCAGTTGGGCCTGGGAGGCGGCCCCGGCATGTTGCCAGTCGCACCCGCCGCATCCTCGTCGTCGAGCCGGGCACGGCGGCTCCACACGCGCCGGCGAGGGTTCGAGCACCTCGATCACCTCACCGCGGGCGAAGTCGCGCTTGGCGCTCGTCAGGCGGACGAGCACCACCTCGTCGGGCAGCACACCGGGCACGAACACCACTCGCCCATTCGATTCGCGTGCGAGTCCGTCCCCTCCGGCGACCACTTGGTCGATGTGCAGGCGCACGTGGTGCTGGGGAACCGGAGCCACGGAAGCAGCGTAGGCACGGCTACCCTCGCTCGCGTGTCCGCCACCTCGCCTGCACCAGCCGCCTCCTTGCCCACGAGACGCATCGAGATCGCACCGAGCGTCCTGCCGGTCGACTTCAGCAGGCTCGGCGACGAGGTCGCTGCGCTCGAGGCTGCCGGGGTCGACCGGATCCAGTGGGACGTGATGGACGGCCAGTTCGTGCCCAATCTGACGTTCGGCCCTGCGGTGATCGCCTCCGCACGGAGGCACACGTCGCTCCCGTTCGAGGCACACCTGATGGTGTACACCCCCGACGTCATGGCGGCTGAGTACGTCGCTGCCGGTTGCTCACGCCTGATCGTGCATGCCGAGGCTTGCACCCACCTGCACCGCACGCTCGCGAACATCGCCTCGCTCGGCGCCACGGCGGCCGTCGCGCTCAACCCGGCCACCCCTGCCTCGGCGGTGGCCCACGTCCTCGACCTGGTCGACATGGTGCTCGTCATGACCGTGAACCCCGGCTTCGGTGGCCAGGCATACATCGCGACGATGGAGCCCAAGATCCGCGAGGTGAGGGACATGATCGAGCGCGCCGGCCTGGGCGATCGTGTCGACGTCGAGGTCGACGGTGGCATCGGACCTGCCACCATCGCCGGTGCGGCCGCAGCCGGGGCGAACATCCTCGTTGCCGGGAGCGCGCTGTTCCGCGATCCGGAAGGCCTCGAGCACGCCGTGAGCGAACTGCGCGCGACGGCATCGGCTGCCTTCAGCTGCTGAACTTGTCGAGCCCCGCCGTCGCGGCCTTTCGGCGCTGCCGTCGTGTAGGCCTGTCGGTCACAGCGAGATCGCGCAGCGATCGACCGAAGGCGAAGAGCAGATGCTTCAGGATCACCAGTCCGAGCAGGATCAGGAACGCCGCGCCGACCGGAGCGAGGATGGCCCGAAGGATGCGCCTGTCGGCATCGCGCAGCGGTGTGATCACCCCCGTTTCGACGCTCGATCCGTCGAGCAGCAGGGTACGCACCGGAGTGTCGACTCGCGGGCAGTCCACATCACCATCGTCGGCACCGGCGATCTCGTTGCCGCCGAACAGCGGGGCGGGCGCTCGCACCGTCGACGCAAGCACACCCAGCTCAGCGTCGACCCCCGCACCGACGATGTAGCGCTGCCCCACGTCGAGGAAGCGCACCTCGTCGCCGTAGCGAATATCGATCTTGTCGGCCACCGAGAACCCCGCGATCGACCCGGACAGCACCTGCTCCACCTCGTAGCGGCCGGTGACCGCGTCGTTGATGATCAGCTTGCCGATGAACACCACCTGTTCGACCGCCGGAGCCACACAGCCGGCGGGCACCGGGATGAGGCGCGAGCTCTCGGCACCCTGATCGTCGATCGGGGGCAGCGAGGGAACGGGGGTCGGATCTGGCAGGTCACTCGCCAGCACCATCGGGCTGATGCCCATCGCAAGCCAGACTCCGACGACGCTGCACACCACCACGCTGCACACCACCACGCTGCACACCACCACGGCGCGCCTCGCCAGGCTGCGATGGCGAGGGGATCGGCGGATGGTCACGACACTGACGCTAGTGACCTGCTCGTCGGCGCGGGTGGCAGCCTGCCGGTTCAGCGACCTTCGAACTTCGGGGTTCGTTTCTCGACGAACGCCCGAATGGCTTCGACCGTGTCGTGCGTGGAGAAGTTCACCGTCTGGGCGGCACCCTCGTCGTCGAGGGCCTCTTCCAGGGTGACGTTCATCGAGTTGTTGAGCATGCGCTTCGTCATCGCAACCGCGAGGGGTGGGCCAGCAGCCAACCGTCGGGCCCACTCGTCGACGAACGCGTCGATGTCGTCATCGTCGACGACTCGGTTCACCAGCCCGATGCGCTGAGCCTCGGCCGCATCGATGATGTCGCCGAAGAAGGCGAGCTCCTTGGCCCGGTGCAAGCCCACCCGTCGCGGCAGCACCCAGGTGCCGCCGAAGTCGACGGACAACCCACGCTTGGCGAAGATCTCCGAGAACCGCGCCGTCGTGGAAGCCACCACGAGGTCGCACCCGAGCGCCAGGTTGCACCCCGCACCTACGGCCACCCCGCGCACCTTGGCGATGACCGGCTGTGGCAGCCGGGCGAGGGCCAGGCACACGTCCGACACGTGCCGCATCGCAGCCAATTGGTGTTTCTGTGGGCCGTCGCTGCGAGCCGTGAGATCGGCCCCGGAGCAGAACGCCCCACCAGCGCCGGTGATCACGACCGCCCGGTCGGAGCTGCTCGCGGCGATCTCGCGGAAGGTGGCGAGCAACTCGTCCCACATGACACCGTTGATCGCGTTCTTCTTCTCGGGCCGTTGAAGCGTGATGGTGACGATGCCGTCGGTGCGTTGAACGTCGATGGATTCCACG
>JAYSLK010000344.1:0-3405 GCA_043725585.1 Actinomycetota bacterium | reverse complement strand
CGACCGACGCGGTGTGATTCGTCCTGAGCGGATCCGAGCTCGTCCCCGGCAGCATCGGTCTCATCGACGGTGTGGCAATCTCCGTGAATGGCGTTCGAGACCGTGACGGGGTACTGCTGGCCGCAATCGATCGGGCCTGGTGGTGCAGTCGTTCTGCACCTCTCGTCAGCGGGTGGCCGCGACGTGACGGTCGAGATCGCCCGGGTGGGCGCCCTGCGTGAGGTGGTGTGGTCGGGATTGGTGGCGGCCGGAGATCATCCGGTGCCGGCGCGTGCGTTCGAGAACGGGTGCGGCTGGCCGCCGGCGGTCACGGTGACCACCGACCCGGCATGGCGCTCGGGGTACTACGAGGTCGTCCTCTCGATCGACGTCGACGGCAAGCTGCGCAGCGATCACGCGTTCTTCGTGCTCAGGCCTGCGACCGATTCGGCGAACACGATCCTGTTGCAGTTGACCACCAACACCTGGCATGCGTACAACGACTTCGGTGGCCACAACCTCTACACCGGTGCCACCACGGTGTCGTTGCAGCGGCCGATGAGTCGCGGCTACCTGTACAAGCCACCGGGCGCGGGCCGCCGGGTGACCACCACCCACCCTCCCGATCCGGACATGAACACCCACGTCGGCTACCTGCGCCAGCACCGCTTGTCGCCGTATGCCGGTTCGGCAGGATGGCCGGACTGGGAGATGCCGTTCGTGCAATGGGCCGAGCGGCAGGGGTACGACCTCGACATGTGCACCAACGCCGATCTCGAGGATCATCCCGAACTGCTCATCGGCAAGCAACTGGTGCTGTCGGTCGGCCACGACGAGTACTGGTCGGGCCCGATGCGCGACACCGTCGAGTCCTTCATCGCCGCTGGCGGCAATGCGGCGTTCTTCTCCGGGAACACGTCGTTCTGGCAGATCCGGATGGAAGGCCGGACGGCGGGAAACCATCCAGCGACACGGATGGTCGGATACAAGGGCCAGTTCAAGAACGACCCGGTGTACGACACCGAGCGGATGAGCGAACTGACGAGCATCTGGAGCGACCACCTGATCGGACGCCCGGAGAACCACATGACCGGCGTCAGCTTCTCGCGGGGTGGCTACCACCGCATCGGCAAGCGGGTGACCAACGGAGCAGGCGGCTACACGATCCATCGTGCCGATCATTGGGTGTTCGAGGGCACCGGGCTCGGCTACGGCGACGTGCTCGGTGCCGGCGCCACCATCGTGGGATACGAATGCGATGGCTGCGAATTCGCCGTCCGCGATGGCCTGCCGCATCCGACCGGTCGAGACGGAACACCCGACACGTTCTTGATCCTCGGCACCGCGCCGGCAGCACACTTCACGCGCACCACATCGGCTCGCCCACCGAAGCCGAGTGAGCCTGCCGAGAACGAGTTCATCGCCGCACGCCTGTTCGGCACACGCGATCCCGCTGAGGTGGAACGCATCGATCACGGTCACGCAGTGCTCGGCAGCTACACCTCCGCGGGAGGCGGCACAGTTGTCACGTCGGGTTGCACCGACTGGGCTCATGGCCTCGCTGGACGAGACGCGCAGGTGGAACGGATCACTGCGAACGTGCTCGACCGCCTGAGCTAATTAGTCAGCGCGCGAGGCGTCGGTTCGAGACGACGAACGAACTCAAGGTGGCCAGCGCCAGAACGAGGATCGCCCATGGCAGCGTGCTCGCTCCTTTGGCGTCGAACCATTGACCGATCAGCCAGGGGAAGATCAGGCCACCCAACCCGGCGGCGGCGACGAACCAAGCGGTTGCGCCGCCGCTCACCTGGATGTGTCGCTCGAGGTGGATGAGCATCACCGGAAATTGCGGCGCAGTCGCAACGCCCATCATCGCTGCTCCCGCCCACACGGCGCCGGTGCGACCGTCGCCGACGATCAACACGATCGCGGCCAACAACGTCAGCGAGCAGGACCCTGTGAGCAACACCTTCGGTCGGAAGCGATGTCCGAGTGCGCTGGCGAGCAGACGACCAAGGGTGAAACCGGCCCAGAAGACGGTCGTCAGCCACGTCGCCGCCAACCTGCTGAACCGGACTTCCTCGCCGTAGGTGTGAATCCACCCGGCGAATCCCACCTCGACTCCGACGTAGAGGAAGAAGAACGTCGCGAGCACTACGAGCATCGGGCGCGTATGAGGCGCGTGTTCGTCTCGCGCTGCAGTGGGCGCTGTCGGAGCAGGCACCACCCACAGCCACATGGCGATTCCGACGCCTGCGGCCGCAGCGCCGCGCACAGAGGCATCGAGACTGGCGTGCACTGCGAGTGGCGCCGACAAGGCTCCCAACCCGAAACACATGTGGAGCATGTTCATCGCCCGCCCGCTGCTTGCCTGGAGTTCCCACATCAACATCGTGTTTGCGCCGACATCTGCAGCACCAGCCCCGCCCCCGATGATGGCGAACGCAACGGAAAACCCGACGACTGAGTGGAACGTTGGCATGACGGCCAGACCGAGAGCAAGGGCTGTGAAGGCGAGCGCCAACACCCGATGGCCATCGAGCCGGTCATACAACCGACCACCGACGATCGATCCGATGATGTAGCCGAGGCTCTGGCCCGCGAACAGCACGCCGATTCCACCGATGCCGCTGCCCGAGCGGCCGCGGAGGTCGGTGAGTGACGGACCGAGCAAGCTGAGCGACAACCCGACAACTAGAAATCCGACGAGGTAGACAACAACCGGCACTCGGAACTCGCGCATCGATGAGTTCGTCACGCCTGTGGCGGAGAGATGACCCGTGAGGGATGCAAGGTGTCCTCGTCGCTGGGGGCGGGTGCATCGCCGGCTCCCTGCACCGATTGGTCCATGTCGATGCAGTTCCCCGTCATCATGCCCGACTCGTCGGACAGGCAGAAGGCGATCGCATTCGCGACTTCCCATGGCTTCACGAGTCGACCCATCGGGGCTCGGGCTTCTGCGTGCTCCAGCCAATCCTCCGCGGCCCCGTCGAGATCGATCTGGGTGCGGTGCTCCGACTCTGTGTCCATCCAACCCGGGTTGACCTGATTGACCCGAATCCCGTTCCGCATCAATCCGAACGCCAGGTTCTTCGTCATGATGGTGAGGGCGCCCTTCGACATCGCATACGCCGTCAGCTTGGTTTGGCCGCCATGACCGGTGACGGAGCCGACGTTCACGATCGACCCGGTCGATCCTTCGCGAATCATCAGCTGGGCAGCAGCCTGGATCAAGAAGTAGGGCGCCTTGACGTTCACGGCCATCTGACGGTCGAAATGCTCCGGCGTGTCACCGAAGAGAGTCGCGCGCGACGTCATCGCCGCCACGTTGACAACGCCGTTGACCCGCCCGAACCGTGCCTCGCATGCCCGGACAATTCGATGAGGCGACGCCGGATCACTCAGATCGGTGTGGACGAAGATCGT
>JAYSLK010000343.1:0-5163 GCA_043725585.1 Actinomycetota bacterium | reverse complement strand
GCGCGGTAGTAGGTGGTGACGGCGTTGGTGTAGGCCTCGAGGATGGCGATGTCGTCGGGTTGGACGGTGAAAACGCTGGGGTCGTTGGGGTCGGACTCCCAGGCGAGGTGCACGTAGAGGCCTTCGGGCAACAACCGGCGAGTGTCGCCTGCCGTGTTCACCCCGGGTGCAGTTGAGACCTTCACACCGAGTGCATCGGAGAACATCGGGCCTGTCGGTACCGACTCGCCAGCGGTGATCGCGACCGCTTCAGTCGTGACGACGACAACCGTGTCGGCCACCGTGGTCTCGATCGCAGTCGCGTCGCCAGCGACCTCGGTGGTGGACACCAGAGCGGACCCCACCGGAACCGAGGTGATCTCGGCCACCTCGTTGCCTCCCGAACACGCAGCGGCCGCACAGCCTGCGAGCACCACGAGGCAGTCGAGGGTTCGTCGTCGATGATTCGTTGTCATCCGCGAGGCCTCCATCGCGTTCCCAGGGCCGTCCGCCGTGCGCTGCAGCCTAACGAGCTGCTCCACCGCCAAAGTGGTGCAGTCGCACCCGGCGACCGGAAAACATCGTTCTACGCTGCTCACATGAGCTGGTCGTGCCCGAACTGCGGACGGCGCTTCGCGCGCACGGGGCAGGGGCACGAATGCGCCCCGGCGATGACGCTCGACGAGTACTTCTCCACCGGTCCTGCCCACGAACGGCCCGTGTTCGAGGCCGTGCATGCGTTCGTCGCCTCGCTCGGCGAGGTGCACGTCGAACCGGTGTCGGTGGGCATCTTCCTCAAGAGGTCGGGCGGGTTCATCGAGTTGCGACCGATGACGAAGTGGGTGGCGATGTCGTTCCCCCTGCAGCGGCGCATCGTCCACCACCAGATCACACGCCCACCGATCCAGGCCGGTCGGTGGGTCTACCACGTCGTCAACCTCCGCATGCCCGACGACTTCACCGACGAGGTGAAGGCGTGGTTGGTCGAGTCATGGGAGCTGACGTCATGATCGGCGTCGACGAAATCGCTCGCCGTTGCGCGGTGAACGGCATCGATCTGTCGTCGGTCACGAGTGTCGGCGCGTACGACGCGCTCGTCGGTCAACCGTTCCGGCTGGGCGGTCCGAGCGATGCGACGGTGCTCGTGCTGGGCAACACGCGTGCGCTGTGGCCGCATCTCGAACGATTCGTGTGCGACAACGATCCGCTCGACGATCCGGTGGACACATATGTGATGCACGCGGTGCGCCAAGCGACTGCGGACGTGATCGACGTGGTCGACGTCCGCTTCTCGCACGAGCCGCCGCCACGTCGTGTCGCGATCCAACGGCTGGCAGACCGTGCCGGGTTGGCATGGCTGTCGCCGAGCCATCTGTGCGTGCATCCCATCTTCGGTCCGTGGATCGCGTTGCGCGCCGCGATCGTGCTCGCCCGTCCACTGGTCGACGTGCCGGCGGCGGCACATGCGCCGTGCGACTGTGCGGCGAATTGTCTGCCACGGCTGCGCGACGCCATCGCTGCTGGTGAGCCCACGAGCAACGAGGAGATGGTGGCGAACTGGGAGTTGTGGCTGGCCATGCGCGATGCGTGTCCGGTCGGGCGTGAGCATCGCTACGGCCAGGACCAGATCCGCTATCACTACCTGGGTGAACGACCACCCACTTGGCCGACCCGATCGGCCTGAGTCACCTCGACTCAGACTACAGCCCCGACGATCCAGCCTTCTTCTTCCATCACGGCGCGTGTCGTGTCATCGTCGAGCGCGGGTGCGAACAACGGGCCCAGCTCGCCTCGCTCGTCGAGCGCCGCGAGGTGCTCGCTGAGCGCGCTCACCTGACCGGCGTCCTTCACGGGATGGCGGTCCGTATCGGGGCGACCGAGGGAGCTCGGCCACACCTCGGCGTGGATGATCATGTTCCGCCGGCCACGCACGGGGTCGGGGGTGAGCCCGGTCTCGAACGGCCAGATCTCGGACCGCGACTTGAGCGACGGGTGATGGCGCAGAGCGTGCACCACGGGCACACCCATGAGGGTTTGACTGCCGACGCTGCCGGCACCGGACAGCTGCCACACCGAAGCGGGCCGCCCGCTGGCGTTGCGCAGCGCCTGCTCGGCGTGGCGGAACTCGGACAGGCTGCCGTGAGGGAAGCCGGGGCACTTGGTGCGTGACAACGAGGGCGTGACGTGCTTGTCGGAGGTCGTGCCCCAGAACGGGCCGGGTCCCACGCTGATCGCAGCATTCAGCTCCGACGCGACCTCGAACCGGTTGTTTGCGTTGTCGGGCCGGTCGTCGATGTTCACGACCAGGTGCTGCCATGCAGCGGCCCAAGCGGGATCGCCGGGCAGACCTGCAGCCTCGGCGAAGCCGGTGGGATAGCCGTAGGGCATGTCGAAGCCGACGAGGATCCGCTGGTGCGGATGCACGGTGAGCAGCCCGACGAGGTACTCGCGCGCATCGGCCCGGGTCGGGTGATTGATCGGCGGTTGCACGGCGCCATCGCGCTCGGTGACGTGGGTCCAGATCGAGTCCGCACCGCGCTTGGGAACGGAGCTCGCGCTCCAGTCGACGACCACGTAGAGGTCGAACAACGGCGGATGATCGGTCATCACGAACATAGGTATCGGCAGATCGGGGGAGTTCTGTAGTTTTCCGGGGCCACTTTGTGGGGTGTGTTCGATGTGGTGGACCTCGGTGGTCGGCTGGGTCAGCCTCGGCGGTGGCTTGCGCGTGTGAGCCCGCCCGGTCTGGAGCGTTCGTCTCAAGTGTTCGGCAAGTACGTCGCCAGTCTCCGTGCTCACCGGACGATCGAGAACGTGGACATCTCGACCTCGACTGCCGCACTCGCGAATCTGGCAACTGGCCGCCTGCAGACCGAGGTGGCGACCAAAGTGCTCGGCAAGACACTCGACACCCAGGTGGAAGCGGCCGCTTCGCTGATCGAGGCGCTGTCGGTGTCGGAACCCGCGGGGCTGACGTTCTCGTCGTCGGGCCTGTCGGCGGGCCGTGCCAGGAACTTCATCGCCGACCTCTGATCACAGCCTGATCGCCGGACGCGTCTCCGCCCCCGGAAGGTCAGATCGAGTCGTCGACGATGGCACGAAGATGTGGCCACGCAGCGGCGAACCCTGCATGCAGCGACCGCTCGGTGACGGCTTCGAGGGCGACCCACTCGACCGCGTCGGTCTCGAAGTTCATCGAACGCCCGAACGGGCCGTCGACTTCGATGACCACGGTGGTGTACTGCCAGTCGACGGCTGGATCGAACACGTACTCGCCCAACAAGCGGTGGTCTTCGGGCACGTCTCCCACCTCTTCGCTCGCTTCGCGCAGAGCAGCGTCGTACGGGGTCTCGCCTTCGTCCATCGCTCCGCCAGCCACGCTCCAGGTGCCGCCTT
This sequence comes from Actinomycetota bacterium, assembly GCA_043725585.1. GTDB lineage: Bacteria > Actinomycetota > Acidimicrobiia > Acidimicrobiales > Ilumatobacteraceae > VFMC01. The sequence goes on along the minus strand of JAYSLK010000343.1, from coordinate 1,788 downwards.
CGTGGGCGAACGCGGAGCGCTTCTGCAGCATCACCTCAGCCTGGTGGCCGGCCGGTCGCATCACGAACAGCACGCCGGCCGCGCCGTACACACCCCAGCGGACGTGGCCATCGCTGCATCGCATGAACCCGTCACCCGATCGTCGTGCACCGCCCCAGGAATTCACGTGGAGCAGTCTGCACCACAACGCATGGATGGCGCCGGATCGCATCGACCACCGGGCTCGTCCTTGCGTCGGGCTGCGTGGTCGGCATCGTGCCGGGGTTCAGCGGTCGGTGTGCGGCCCCTCGACGTCGATGACGGTGACATCCCCGATCGGGTCGGGGAGCGATCGCGGCCCCTCGGCCCGTGTGATCGGGAAGGGGATGCAGCCCGGTTGCGCGCCCAGCAGTCGCAAGCCCGACAGGTCACCCGCCTGGTACGTGTCGTAGCCGTTGGCATAGGCGTACATGAGTTGCGTCGGGTCGGTGACGTGCGACAGTCCGAGCGCGTGGCCCAATTCATGGGCCAACGTCCCGGTGAGCATGTCCTCGGTGCCGTGGGATGTGTTGAAGGCCAAATCGCTGCGGACGATGACCGAACCGCGCACGATCTGGCCCGGTGCATAGCTGAAGCCGCCGATCGCCAGCACGCTCCCGGTGAGCGACGGATGGTCGGCTGATGTCCCCCAGCGCACGGTCAGCTGGCCGTTGGCCGGAGCCGGATTGGTGGTCACCTCGGTGACCACCAAGTCGAGATTGGTGGCCCGTCGCGCTTGTTCGATCGCGTTCGCGAATGCGGCCCTACCGTGCGGTTGGGCTCCGGCGAAGTTCACTCGCACCTGGATGCTCTGGCACGGGTTCCAACGGGTGTAACCGCCATCGGTGGAGGTGACGCTGAACTTGTACGACGACGAGTACACCGGGGTCGTGTCGGGGGTGGTGGCTGGGGTCGATCGCGCTGCCGTCACGAAGTAACCGGTTGTGTCGATCACCAGATGTGTGCGTGCCTGCGCATACACGTTCACGCCCATGGCCGACGCCGGGGTGATCGTGCCGGCCGCCAACACCTGGCGGCTGAGCGCGTTCGACACCGCTGCGTTCGGACGGCTGGTGCCGGTGGGGTAGGCAGTCAGGAAACCGTCGCCGGATGGGTCGACGATCGTGATGTTCATCGCGACAGAGCCGGTGGTCGCGAGGCTGAACGGGAACCCTGAGGTGTTCAGAGTGGCCGCTGGCCCGATCGGCGCGAGCGCGCCACTCGTCCCGCGCGTATCGGCCACCCGCGTCGGGGCAACGGGCACGAACAAGCCTTCGGCGCTCGATGGCGAACCGGCGCCGGTGAAGTAGCCGTTCACGTCGAGCACCACATCTCCACCGCGCAGTGAGCTGATGTCGAAGCGACCGTTCGTGAGCGGCACGATCGCGGAAGCGGTGGCCGGTGCCTCGGCGATCTCGGTGTTCACGACGCTGGTGCCGGGCCACGGGGTGCCGGCCGGCCATGCCGCGAACCATCCCGGATCGCCGATCGCCGTGAATGACACGACCGCGGCGGATGCGGTCGGGGGCACGCCGACGGCGGTGGCATCGATCGAGCGCACCTCGGCCGGGGCGAGCGGGTCGAGGGTGTCGCGGGTGTCGAGCAAGCGAGACGGCCCGAGCGGCACGAGGCGTCCTGCCGTGGCTGCCGTGGCCGGACGGAAGACGCCGGTGAGGTCGACGACGAGATGGGTTCCGGCCTGTGTGAAGAGCCGGATGTTGCCATCGGCGCCGATCGGAGTGATCGCGAAGTTGGCCCGAGTCTGACCGG